>DATKLQ010000314.1:0-2936 GCA_035542335.1 Ignavibacteriaceae bacterium
GAAATGGAAATTAACGCCGAAGTAAACGGGAAAACAATTAATAAAGGGATGCTCATCATTAATCATTCACATATACCGGTACAAACTCTTTTTCCCGATTCCAAGGCAAAACTTATCCGCCTCGATACAAAAAAAGTAGCCGATAACATTGGTTATATTATGGGATCGGGAGACGAAATACCGAAATACCTGGAACAGCTCGGCTATAACGTAACTGCATTGAACAAAAATTATTTTGTTAACGGGAAACTGAATGATTTTGATGCGGTAATAACCGGTGTGCGTGCTTATAATACTCAGGATGAATTAGCTTTGGAGAACCAAAAGCTGCTGGAATATGTTAAAGACGGCGGAACTTTAATAGTTCAGTATAACGTAAACAGAGGATTGGTGACCGATGAAATCGGACCATACAGCTTTGAGGTTTCAAGGGAAAGGGTAACCGATGAAAATGCCCCCGTAGATTTTCTGAAAAAAGGTCACCAGGTCCTTAATTTTCCAAACATCATTACGCAGAATGATTTTAAAAACTGGATCCAGGAAAGAGGTCTTTACTTTGCCGATAAATGGGATCCGAAGTATGAAGCTGTTCTCTCAACTAAAGACCCGGGCGAAACGGCTCTCGACGGCGGACTGCTTTTTGCAAGATACGGAAAAGGAGTTTTTATATACACCGGGTTTTCCTGGTTCAGGCAGATCCCGGCCGGAATTCCGGGGGCATATAGGATTTTTGTAAACCTTCTTTCCGCCGGAAAATATAAAAGTCCTGATTCCAATAAAGATGTAGGGAGCATAAACAAATCTCTATTATCTCCATAATTTTCAGAAGAACAGACATTCTTGCCTGCCCCTTTGTGCGGGGTCTGTTCATTTTTGTCAAGCTCAGTGGAAATGAAATCTCTCAGCTGTTTCGGCCCGGAATGTCTGCAAGAATAATAAGTGACCTGTATTCATCCGAACAAGCAATTTATCTGAAAAAAGTTTTTTTGGCAGAGTTTCCATAGTTTTACAATAAAAAATTCCGGATGAAAAAAATCTTTAAGAATTTTTTTAATGACGGAGAGCCTTCCCCCGCTCCATTTAAAACCTGGAGCGTCTGGTATTCGGTTGTGCTGGGGAATCTTTTCCTGATTATAATCCTCCTATATATATTGACCCGAACTTTGGAATGAATACAACCGACTGGATTGTTCTATCTGCTTCCTTAGTCTTTATTGTTCTTTACGGGATCCGGAAAGGACGGGGAACTAGTAATATAAAGGGGTATCTTCTATCAAACTACGATATGAGGTGGTATACCATTACCCTTTCGGTAATGGCAACCCAAGCCAGTGCAATTACATTTCTCTCCACGCCGGGTCAGGCATATGTCGATGGAATGAGATTCATCCAATTCTATTTGGGACTGCCCATAGCAATGATATTCATCTCCATCGTTGCCGTACCGCTTTATTTTAAACTTAAGGTTTATACCGCTTACGAATTCCTGGAAAATAAATTTGATTTAAAAACACGTGTATTGGCCGCTTTTTTGTTCCTTATTCAGAGAGGATTAGCTGCTGGGCTGACTATTTACGCCCCCTCGATAATATTATCTGTAATTCTAGGGTGGAACCTGTTTTTAACAATCTGTATCATAGGCGGATTGGTAATCATTTATACTGCCGCAGGCGGAACAAGAGCAGTGAGCTGGACGCAGACCCACCAGATGATAATTATTACTTTCGGAATGGCTGCCGCATTCTTCATTCTGATTTTTCTTCTTCCGGATAATCTCTCCTTTACAGACACTGTACGGCTGGCCGGAAAAATAGGAAAGATTAATGCAATCGACTTTTCATTTGACTTAAATAACCGCTACAGCTTCTGGTCCGGGATAATAGGAGGATTCTTTCTGCAGCTTTCATACTTTGGCACGGATCAGTCCCAGGTTCAGCGGTACCTTACGGGGCAATCCGTTGCTCAGAGCCGCCTCGGTTTATTAGTGAACGGTATGGTAAAAATACCTATGCAGTTTTTGATTTTATTCATGGGAGTGATGCTCTTTATGTTTTACCAATTTACGGCTCCTCCCCTTTTTTTCAATCCGGTTGAAACCGCAAAAATAAAACATACTCCCGCGGCCGCAGAATACAGGACACTCGAAACAAAGTTTAATGAATCATTCAAAGAAAACAGGAATAAGCTTTACGGATTATCAAATGCCATTAAACTAAAGGATGGTAAAGAAATTAATTCGGCTGAACATGATTTAAAAATATCCGGGAATAATCTTGAAAAAATAAGAAGCCAAGCAGCCGATTTGATAAGAGATAATCTTCCCGGTGCAAATAGAAATGATTCAAATTATATCTTTTTAACTTTTGTTATAAATTATCTGCCTGCAGGATTAATAGGTCTTGTGCTTGCGGCAATTTTTGCGGCTTCAATGTCTTCCACTTCATCCGAAATAAATTCTCTTGCTTCAACGACAATTGTCGATGTTTATAAAAGATTAATCAAAAAAGAAGCGAACGAGAGACATTATTTAATTATATCGAAAGCCGCAACCGTATTTTGGGGATTGTTTGCGATTGCTTTTGCAGAGTTTGCAGGAAGGCTGGGGACTTTAATTGAAGCAGTTAATATTCTCGGTTCTTTATTTTACGGAACGATTTTAGGAATATTTTTAACGGCATTTTTCATAAAACGGATCAGAGGCACAACTGTTTTTATATCTGCTTTAGCCGCGGAAGCCGGGGTAATTTACTGTTTCTTTTTTACCGGCATTTCCTTCTTGTGGTATAATGCCGTTGGATCTTTACTGGTAATAATTCTTTCCTTAATTTTAAATCCCTTGATTAACAGATTTCCTGCTGAATATCATAGAGGGTGATTATTTTGATATTTACGATAAGCTATTGGGAGCTTTATCCTTGAAGATCTTAACTTCTAAT
>DATKLQ010000315.1:0-12021 GCA_035542335.1 Ignavibacteriaceae bacterium
ATGATATCTACTTTTATAGTGATGTACATGTTTAATTTCACCTTAAACCTGATGACCCTGCTCGGATTATCCCTGGTCGTAGGTATCCTCGTAGATGATTCAATTGTGGTGCTGGAAAATATTTATCATCATCTTGAACGAGGTGAGGAAAAAAGGGTTGCTGCATTAAAAGGAAGGAATGAAATTGGATTTGCAGCCCTCGCCATTACCTTAGTTGATGTTGTAGTATTTGTCCCTCTGGCACTAACCGGCGGGTTGATTGGAAATATAATAAGACAGTATGCGGCGGTTGTTGTTATCTCAACCCTGCTCAGCTTGTTCGTTTCCTTTACCCTTACTCCTCTTTTTGCATCAAGGATCGGAAAACTCGAGAGACTTTCAGACAGATCTATTATCGGAAAGTTTGCAATCTGGTTTGAAAATGGTTTTAAAAGATTTACAACACATTACCTTGGCTTATTAAAATGGGCCTTGAATAATAAATGGAAAGTCTTAATCGGTTCGGGGCTCTTATTCTTCGCTTCCTTCGGATTAATCGGGGGAGGATTTATAGGAAACGAATTTATTGCAGTTACTGATCGCGGCGAATTTGCAGTCACTCTCGAATTGGCTCCCGGAGCTTCGCTGGAAAAAACCAATTTTGTTACCCAGAATGTGGAAAAATTTATAAGCTCGCTCCCGGAAGTAAAGAAAATATTCGTAAATGTGGGAGCATCTAATGAAGGTTTATTCGGTCAGTCTTCAAATAATTCGGCCGAATTGAATGTGACCTTAGTCGATAAAAATGAGAGGAAAAAATCAACCGACGAAATCGGAAGCATTATAAAAGCCGAAGTTCAAAAAATTCCCGGCGTTAAGGTAAGAGTTAATCCTATCGGTATTTTCGGGACAGCGAACCAGACACCTATTCAGCTGATTGTAAAAGGCCCTAGCAGGGAAGATGTAAAAACAGCTGCGGATAAAATTGCCGAGCTAGTTAAAAATATTCCCGGAACCGCAGATGTGAGGCTTTCTTCCGAAGAAGGGAAACCTGAAACAAAAATAGATATCGACAGGGAAAAGCTTGCTTTCTTCGGCTTGTCAATAGCCGAGGTCGGAGCAGCTTTACGCGTAGCATTGACTGGTGATGATGATTCTAAATATAGAGATGGAAATGATGAATATAATATCCGGATAGTGCTCGATGAATTCGACCGGGGAAAATTATCGGATCTGAATCATCTTTCATTTGTTAATAAGAAAGGGGAGCAGATTGAGCTGCAGCAGTTTGCGGATATTTATCAGACCACTGGTCCCACCAAGCTTCAAAGAAGAGACAGGATCAGCTCGATTACGGTTTTCTCTCAGGCAGTCGGCAGGCCCAGCGGAAGCATCGGGCAGGATATTAAAGCAGGGTTGAGTAAAATCAGCCTGCCTGAAGGAGTAGAAATAGATTATGAAGGCGATTTGAAAAACCAGGCAGATTCTTTCGGCAGCTTAGGGCTCGCTCTTCTGGCCGGTATACTGTTTGTGTATATGATTATGGTCGCCCTTTATGATTCTTATATCTATCCTTTTGTTGTGCTCTTTTCAATTCCTGTGGCTATGGTAGGTGCACTGCTTGCTTTGGCCTTAACAATGAATTCATTAAGCATATTCTCAATACTCGGCATTATAATGCTGGTCGGACTTGTCGGTAAGAATGCTATTCTCCTTGTAGACCGGACAAACCAGATGAAGCTGCAGGGCCTCAGCACCTATGATGCATTGATTGAAGCAGGCCAAATAAGATTAAGACCTATTGTTATGACTACGTTAACGATGGTTTGTGGTATGCTTCCGATCGCACTCTCTACAAGTGCCGGATCGGAATGGAAAGCGGGGCTCGCCTGGGCTTTGGTAGGCGGTCTTACCAGCTCTATGTTCTTAACTTTGCTGCTTGTCCCGGTTGTTTATACTTTTATGGACAGCATTAAGGCGAAAGTACCTGTTTTAGCCGGGAAAGTGTTCGGCAGGAAAGAAAAAACAATTGCAGAACCTGTACAGGCTAGTTTTGATTTTCAGAAGTAGAGCAGGAGTTCAAGTTCATGTTCAAGTTCAAGAAGTTAAAAGTTTATTCTTGAACTTTCTTGAACTTACACTTGAACTTGAACTTCAATTTCAACTTAGTATCAAGAAAATTAAAAAAGTATTTATATTACCCTATGCTCTATGCCCTTTGCCCTATTTAGTAATAAAAAAAATGGATTAGTTTATCCCTTATGTCCTCTTCATACAAAATAAAAGTACACGGCTGCCTTCCGTATAAATTCTCCAAATGGTTAAACAACCTTCATATTAAAAATTTAAAGGAGGATGAAACATTAATTGAGGGAAATGTTGAAGATCAGGCTGCACTTTTCGGCATATTAATGAAGATAAGAGATTTAGGCCTTCAGCTGATTTACCTTGAAAAAGTTGACGATGACAAATCTGCAAAAGGGGATAAGCTTCTAAATAAATAAATTATAATTTGCATTGCTTTTATTAAAACCTCCGATTCCAATTTTTTAATTCTTAACTAAGAAAAATTATTTCCATATTCAAGAAATGTTAAGTTCTGATTCCTGATTTTATGCAATAAAGTTTGGATAATTAAAGAATTGAACACTTTTTCTGTTATTTTCTATTTATTAATATTCATTTTGATGGCACAATTTATGGCGCTGTGGGTGGACTTATTTATAAAAGAGTCAGGATATTTTAGAATTTTTTAGGTAGAAACGAAATTCCAAGATATATTTATGCTGGCATTTTTTTAATATAATGTGTTTTCAAATTTTTTATTATCAATCCTGCAGTTCGGTTGAGAGCGGTTTTTTAAGTGGATCTCTCATATAAAAATATTAATTTATTTTCACGGGTAAAATCCGTAATCCAATCTAAACAACAATCCCAAACAGATAATTTCCATCAAAAGTGGATTTCAAACAATTCATACATAAAAATGAATTTAGGAGAATCAAATGAAAATTAAAAAAGAAGAAGCTCTTGAATATCACTGCCGCGGACGAAAGGGAAAAGTCGAAGTAGTTTCGACCAAACCCTGCTTGACATCCCGGGATCTTTCATTAGCGTATACGCCCGGCGTTGCAGAACCATGCCGTGTAATTGCCAAAGACGATGATGCAGTCTATCAATATACCGCAAAAGGAAACCTTGTAGCGGTAATTTCTAACGGGACTGCCGTTCTCGGCCTGGGAGATATTGGTCCGCATGCCGGCAAACCGGTTATGGAAGGAAAAGGAGTTCTATTTAAAAGGTTTGCGGACATAGATGTTTTTGATATTGAATTAAAAAGCAAAGATCCTAAAGAAATTATAAGAGCAGTTCAGCTTCTGGAACCGACATTCGGCGGAATAAACCTCGAAGATATTAAAGCTCCTGAATGTTTTGAAATAGAGGAAACTTTGAAAGCGTCTATGAACATTCCTGTTTTTCATGACGATCAGCATGGAACTGCGATTATTTCATGTGCTGCATTAATTAACGCTGCAGAAATCGCGGGCAAGAAGCTCTCGGAATTGAAAATAGTGGTAAACGGTGCCGGAGCCGCTGCAATCTCCTGCTGCAAGCATTATATAAGAGCAGGGGCGCTGAGAGAAAATATTATAATGTTTGATTCAAAGGGAGGCATTTCAAAGAACAGGAAGGATTTAAATAAGTATAAAGAAGAATTTGCAATTGATAAAGAATATAAAAACCTGGCTGATGCAATGAAAGGTGCTGATGTATTTATCGGGCTCTCAGTCGGGGGAGTTGTCTCAAAAGATATGATAAAGAATATGGCTGCAAACCCGATTGTATTTGCAATGGCTAATCCCGATCCTGAAATTATGTATGATGATGCAGTCTCGGTAAGAAACGATATAATTATGGCTACCGGCCGCAGTGATTTTCCGAACCAGGTTAACAATGTGCTCGGCTTTCCGTTTATTTTCCGCGGAGCACTCGATGTAAGATCTATGGCTATAAATGAAGAAATGAAAATGGCCGCTACGCGTGCACTTGCGGATCTTACAAGAGAAAAAGTTCCTGAAATTGTAATAAATGCTTACGGGGGAGAGGACTTTTCCTTCGGTAAAGATTATATAATTCCAAAACCTTTTGATCCTAGGGTTCTTTGGAAAGTTGCCCCGGCAGTTGCGAAAGCTGCAATCGAAACAGGGGTTGCAAAAAAGAAAATAGAAGATTGGGCTGCTTATGAAGAGGAATTGAAGGAAAGGCTCGGGTTGTCCAAAGAAATAATCAGAGTAATGATACATAAAGCCCAGAAAAATCCTAAAAAAGTTGTGTACCCGGAAGGCGAAGAGGAAAAAATTATAAGAGCGGCACATGTTGCTAAAAGCAATAATATTGCTTCCCCTATTCTTTTAGGAAATGAGAAAATTATTAAAGAACAGATTAAGATGCTGGGATACAAGCAGAACGAATTCGAAATTATTGATCCAGTCACAAGCCCTAAAGTCTCCGGCTATGCTGAAAGGTATTATGCAAAACGCCAGAGAAAGGGAGTTACAATGAATAAAGCCAACCGTGTTATGAAGTACCCGAAATATTTCGGACCGATGATGGTTGAGTGCGGCGATGCAGATGCATTAATAAGCGGTTTTACAACTAATTATCCTACAACAATAAGACCTGCCCTCCAATGCATCGGCGTAAAAGAGGGATTCAAAATAGTTTCAGGCCTTTATATCGTTGTTACTAAAAAAGATGTTTATTTCTTTGCAGACGCTACCGTTAATGTAAATCCGACTCCGGAACAGCTAGCGGAAATTGCAATATCAGCTGCAGATACAGTCCAGACTTTTGATATAATTCCTAAGGTCGCTATGCTTTCTTTCAGCAATTTCGGAAGCTCGCCTTATCCTGAATCTCTTAAAGTGAAAGAAGCAACTGCAATTATTAAAAAGCTCAGACCTTCTTTAATGGTCGATGGTGAGATGCAGGCCGATACTGCGGTTTGCCCTGAGATTATCGAGGAAAATTTCCCGTTCAGTACTCTGAAAGGCGGGGCAAATATTCTCATTTTCCCCGATCTTAATTCGGGAAATATTGCTTATAAATTAATGGCAAGAATAGGGCAGGCAACAGTAATTGGTCCTATCCTAATGGGAATGAATAAATCGATTCATGTGCTTCAAACTGGCGCAACAGTCGATGATATAATAAATATGACGGCTATTGCGGTCGTTGAATCTGATCAGAAGCTGAAGGGGAAAGATATAAAACCGCTGGAGTCTATTGAAAAAGAGTTGGCTGCAGCCTTGTAGTTTTTGAAAAGTAAAAGTTAGTCTATTTCTTTAAGTTATAAAAAGAGCAAAGTGAGTTCCGAAAATAAGCTTTCGCTGTGCTCTTTTTTGCTATAAAGTTCAATTACATGAATAAAATTGTTTCGACGGATTTTTTAGCTCCCAATATTAAACGCTTCGAAATTGAAGCTCCAAAAATTGCGCAAAAGAGAAAGGCCGGACAGTTTGTTATTGTAAGGATCTCTCCGAATGGTGAAAGGATCCCGCTTACAATCGCCGGTTCGGATATTTCAAAAGGTACTGTAACAATAATTGTCCAGGGAATAGGTAAAACAACAAAAGAGCTGAATCTCCTGAATGCCGGAGACTTCATTCAGGATATTGCCGGTCCGCTTGGGAAAGCATCTCTCATTGAAAACTTCGGGACAGCAGTTATTATCGGCGGCGGCGTGGGGACTGCAATCGCTTATCCGGTTGCCGATGCATTGAAGAAAGCAGGCAATAAAACTATTGCCGTGATCGGCGGAAGAACAAAAGAGCTGGTAATACTTGAAGATGAAATGAAAAATGTTTGTGATCAGGTTTTTATTACAACCGATGACGGAAGCTATGGGTATCATGGTTTCGTTACCGATAAATTAAGAGAGATAATTATATCGGGAACTAGAGTTGATTTTGTCCTGGCAATCGGCCCGATTCCTATGATGAAAGCTGTATCAAATTTAACAAGAGAATACAAAATAAAAACAGTGGTAAGTTTGAACCCGATTATGGTAGATGGAACCGGGATGTGCGGCGGATGCCGCACCGAAGTCGGCGGTAAAACTGTTTTTGTCTGCGTGGACGGCCCGGAGTTCGATGCTCATGAAGTGAATTTTGAGATCCTTGAAAGGAGAAATAAATCATATTTAGATGCTGAAGAGCAAGCTTTAAAAAATCATATTTGCAGGATAATCCCGTTGCACAGATTAAATAATCTTTGATCCCCCAATTCATCCGTAGCACAGATTAATAATCTGTGCCCGGAAAAGTATTCCGATAACAGGAAAAAGAAATAATGATTTCATTATCAAATAAAGAAAGAATGAAGATCCCGCGGCAGAAAATGCCCGAACAGGATCCGGGTGAGAGAAGCAGTAATTTTAACGAAGTGAACCTAGGCTTCACTGAAGACCTTGCTAAAATGGAGGCTTTAAGGTGTATTCAGTGTCCAAAGCCTTCCTGTGTTGAAGGATGTCCCGTCAATATCAAAATAAAAGAATTCATCTCATTAATTGCTGAAGGAAAATTCAATGAGGCTGCTGCAAAGATAAAGGAAGATAATATGCTGCCTGCGATATGCGGAAGAGTTTGTCCTCAGGAAGAGCAATGCGAGGTTAAGTGTACTGTCGGTAAAAAGAATGAACCGGTTGCAATCGGCAGGCTTGAAAGATTTGCGGCCGATTATGAAAGGATTAATTCAGAGATTAAAATTCCTGAAATAAAAAATAAAACCGGGAAAAAGGTTGCGATAGTTGGAAGCGGCCCGGCAGGATTAAGCTGCGCCGGCGACCTGGTTAGGATGGGGCATGATGTCACCGTATTTGAAGCTCTCCATGATCTAGGCGGAGTTTTGATTTACGGGATTCCTGAATTCCGTCTCCCAAAAGAAATTGTTAAGGCAGAAGTGGAAGTGCTGCGAAAACTCGGAGTAGAATTCAAGACTAACATTATTGTCGGTTTAACCGATACTATCGATGATCTTTTTGCTAATGGCTATAATGCGGTTTTTATTGCCGTAGGTGCGGGCCTGCCTCATTTCTTAAATATTGAGGGAGAAAATTTAATTGGGGTTTATTCTTCGAATGAATTCCTTACAAGAGTGAATTTAATGAAAGCTTACAAATTCCCTGATTATGATACGCCTGTTTTTAATTGCAAGGGAAAAAATGTGGCGGTTTTTGGAGGAGGAAATACTGCTATGGATGCCGTAAGGACAGCTAAGAGATTAGGGGCAGCAAAGGCTTCCATCATTTATAGGAGATCGGAAATTGAAATGCCGGCAAGAAAAGAGGAAGTTCATCATGCTAAAGAAGAAGGAATTGAATTTATTATGCTGGCAAACCCTGTAAAATTTCTTGGCGACGAAAAAGGCTGGCTGAAAAGTGCTCTTCTTCAAAAGATGGAATTGGGAGAGCCTGATACATCCGGAAGGCGGAAGCCTGTGCCGGTTATAGGTTCGGAATATATTCTAAATATTGATATGGCTGTAATTGCCGTAGGAAACGGATCAAATCCTATCATTCAAAAAACTACAAAGGGGCTGAATTTTAATAAATGGGGAAATATAGAAGTTAATGAAACTACTATGGCTACTTCAAAAAAAGGAGTATTTGCAGGAGGGGATATTGTAACCGGCGGTGCAACTGTAATTTTAGCTATGGGAGCAGGGAGAAAAGCCGCAGCTGCTATTAATGAATATCTGACGCATAACTCTTAAATTACAATATTACAAAATTACAAGATTGCCGCGAACCCGGGGATACTGCGGGATAATATTGCAATTGCTACTATGTGTTTCCATTTTGTGCATAATTTAAGAATGAAAAGATTAATCTCTTTAGACAACTTTAAAACCTCAAAGCTGTCCATCTGATTTTTTTGAAAATTGAAATTTGATTATTGGATATTATTTGTTACCTGCCATGCCGGCAGCAGGTTTGTCTTTTTGGAATTTGAGCTTTAAGCGTTAGGGTTATCTCATCTCTGGTTCCAGGCTATTGTTATAATAAGAATTAATTTTTATATTAAAATCGGACTTAATCCCTTCTATTCTTCTTAAGATATACGCTGATTAATCAAGGAGACATTGAATGAAAGCTTTTACCATTTTCATGTTCCTTTTCACATTATCCGCTTTTCCGCAAAATCAAAATAAATCTCCTCTTTTTATTGCGGAAAAAACTATTTATAGATTGGATAAGGATAATAATTCTCTCCCGGTTTGGATTGCTGCATCGGGGCCTGAGATAGATTCGGTTCATCTTTATATACCTGATGTAATTGGCTCGGATGGAAGGGTGAAAAGGATAAGATACATAGTTGAGCCTTCTGCTGCTCTCCCGGTTTCCCAATCAGGTAAATTGTTTTCACTAAAATTTAACAGGGATGATTTAGGAGATTTGGATTCAGGGAAATATAATTTGCTCGTATTAATATCTGGCGCAGGCATTGAACCGGTAAAGGAGTCCTTATCTTTTGAAATAATTCCCCGTGAAAGTTCTTTTGCCTGGATGGAAAAAACGGTAAGCTGGATACAAACAAATTTTTTTCTGCTTCTCCTGAACATCTTTGAAATAATCCTTCTGCTTCTCCTTCTTGCTTTTTTAATCAAACAATTATATCAGAAAATTAATTTAAGCGGATTCTTTAAAAAAGATATTCCGGTTTTCAAACAGAAAAACTCGCTGAATGTTCTTCCTATAATTAATGAAACCGGCAAAGAGAGTGAATACAAAGGAGTTGCGCTTGGGATTGACGATATACTTATGTACCGCCTCCAGGAAATTTCCAAGCTTGGAAGCAGGGAGGGATTAAATCAATACTGGATGCAGAGAGTAAACAGATCAAAAACACGTAAGGAAGAAATCCAGATTTTAAATGTAGTAGGCGGGGAATTTTCTATGGATCTCCAGAAGCTTGGAGATGTCTCAATTGGTCCGGTTAAAATTCCCCTCGGTTCAATTTCTGCAATACTGCTTAAGATTTTTGGAGGGAATTATGTCTCCGGCGCACTCCAGCAGTACGGAACTCAGAACAAACTTGTAATCAGGCTCGAGCGCAAGCCTTCGCTCATTTCTTTTTCTAAACCTGATTATTCGCCCGTACAGTATTTCGAAGCAAGCTGGCCTTCTGATTCTATTAAGAAGAATGAACTGGCTGAGGGTATTCCGGAAGTAGTCGAAGAGCTGTCATATAAATTAATTCTTGAACTATCAAAAGATACGGGGACGAAAAACTGGCAGGCTTATAAATACTTCCTGGAAGGATATAAGCTGTTCAGCGATTATGATAAAAATAATACAAGGATAGACCGCCTGCGCGATGCAGTTTCATTCTGGCGGGAGAGCATAAAGCATGATCCCGATTATGCTGCGGCTCATTATAACCTCGGCGTAGCATATGATATCGATGGAAATAAGGAGGATGCCGTATTCCGCTATCAAAAAGCTATCGATTTAAATCCTTTGCTTGTAGGCGCTGCCGCCCATTTTAATCTAGCGCGTCTTTACTGGGAAAAGTATAAAGATGAAAAAAGAACTTTAACTGAGCTCGAAAAGGCTAAACAGCTTAATCCCAATATCCCGGATATTTATAACCTGGAGGGACTTGTTTATTCAAATAAAAATGACAGCTATGCCTTGGAGGCGGAATTCTATAAGAGGGCAATTACATTAAGTGTCGAAAATCCCAATCCTGTTTTTTATTACAATTTAAGCGTGGCCGATTTCTATCTTAACCGGCTGGATGATGCTCAAACCGCAGCCGATCAGGCATACCGGCTGTACGGCGAGAAGGAAAAGCTTACGGGCCTTCTTCAAACAATGGGAGTAATCCATTACCAAAAAGGAATCGGTGCCGAGACTAAAAATGAAAGCAGGAATGCACATGAAGAATTTGATATGTCAATTAAGTATTACCGGGAGGGTTTATTAAAAGAACCTGAGAACAGGAATCTGCTGAAGGGATACCGGGATGCATTGTTTAAATTGAAAAGAATTAATGACGGAATGAGAATATTGAAAAGGCTTATTAGAACCTATCCGGAAGATCCTGTTTCGTATTTGGATATCTCCGATTACCTAAAATCTGCGGATGTTGACCAGAAAGAAATTGAAGCTTATGCAGAATTGGCTTCAATACTCAATTCGGAGGCCGACCCTTATAAAATAGTTGAGCTGCTTAATATTGAAGGCCCTTCGGTTAAAGCAAAAGTACTTCAAGGTGCTGCAGGATGTATAATTAATATAATGCATTCTCTTCAAAGAATGCCTGATCAGCTTCAGCATGCCAAAGAAATTTTCGATGTTATTTTTACATCTGGTTTTAAAGATATGAAATTAAGCATCGAAGCAGAAATGCTTCAGCATTACGGAGTCGTTCTATATAAGCTTGGATTTTCGGAACAAAGCAGCCAAATACTTAACAAAGCAATTGAAATCTATAAAAATGAAAATAGATTTTTTGATCTTGCAGCCGCCTATAACGATTTGGCTAAAGCAAATTCAAACTGGGTTGAGCAGCTGTTCCTGGAATATTTAAATGCAGCCCATAAGGAAAATGAGCTTAAGAATAAAAAATCTTCCGGTGAAAACGGGCAGCTGAAAGTTGAACTGACCTTAGCAATGGATGAAACAGACAAAGCTTTTAAAGAAGCTAATAAAAAATGTGCGGATACCGATTTCGCCTTTCAAAGCGCTTCTTTTAATTATAGGAATGCCGGGTATTTTAAACGCGCCGTAATTGTCCATCTCGATAATGCCGATTTTCTCATGAAAGCCGAATCTTATAGAATTAAGGGAAACCAGGTTTATGAATGGGCAAAACAGGAATGCGATAAAGCCATTCAGCTTGATCATAATGATTTTGAAGCCTTTCATGTAAAAGGAAATACTTTTTATTATTCGCTGCAATATGCCAGAGCAATTCCCGAATATGAAAAATCCCTAGAGCTGAATTATAATTTAAGAGGTGCCCATTACTGCATCGGTTTGTGTAATTTTTATATGGGAGAATATTTAAAAGCTGCCGAGGCTTTTAGAACGGCAATAAAAATCGATCCGAAATATACCTCGCCCGATGACATGCAGGCTCCAGATGCATACCAGCGGCTTGCAATGAGCCTTGAGAAATTAAATGATTTAGACGGCGCAGTGAAAATTCTAGGCGATGCCGTTAATATTCATCCTGATAAGGTGAAGTACCATGTGCTGCTTGGACAGACTTTGAAAAAAAGAAATAATCTCGATGAAGCCGCACAGGAGTTCCGCACTGCTTTGCGCCTGGATAGAGAGAATCGTCAGAAGATGCAGCACATAGCTCTCCTGGAGCTTGCGGATATCTATGCCGATAACGGGGCGGATGCGGAAAATGCAAGAGACTATATTGAAAGAGCAAAAGCAATTATTGAAAATCTTGATGATGAAGAGAAAGAAAGAATTCAATTTAAAGTCGAGAATACCGAAGGGTGGATCTGCTTTAACCAGAATCAATATGAAAAAGCGGTACAGCTTCTCGAAAAGACTTTAGCTAATTTCCTCGACGAGCCGAAGTATCACTCCAGGCTCGCCTACTCTTATGAAGAGTATGCAGATTCATTTAATGAACCAAAGTTGAAAACTGAATATTTGAGCAGGGCGGTTTCACAATGGGAAATAATAAGCAAATTCAAGGATAATTCATTTTTCAAAACATTGGCAGATGAGAAACTGCAGAAGCTGACTAGGTCATAAAGATCCCGGAACATTTTCTGTAACAAACCTCCCCGCATGATAACAACTCCGTAGGAGTTGAACCCAGTAATTAAATCCCTATTAAAAAGATAATATCAATCAAACCCTGTTGAACTCCTATGGAGTTCTATTATTGGGTATGTACATTAAGTTATAAATATTCAACTCCTGACGGAGTTGATGCATATATTTAATCTTTAATAAAATAAGGATATTCAATTTCATCAATCCCTTTAGGGATTGAATATTTGTAAACC
>DATKLQ010000316.1:0-2435 GCA_035542335.1 Ignavibacteriaceae bacterium
TCATGAAACCCATGTGGGAACATTCCTGGATAAGCCGTTGGCTGAAGTAATTTGTATTAATTGCGGCCAATGCATAAACAGGTGTCCTACCGGTGCGCTGCGTGCAAACGATCCGTCGGATGAAATATGGGCGGCAATTGATGATCCCAAGAAGCATGTTGTAATTCAAACTGCTCCTTCTCCCCGTGCGGCAATCGGCGAAGAGTTCGGTATTGAACCCGGTAAATCTTTTACATTAGAATTGAATACCGCATTAAGAAGAATTGGATTCGACAGAGTTTTCGACACTAATTTCACTGCCGATTTAACTATAATGGAAGAAGGAACAGAGCTTCTTACAAGATTAAAAAAAGCTTTGGTAGATAAAGATAAATCCGTGAAGCTTCCTCAATTTACTTCCTGCTCGCCGGGATGGATAAAATTCATTGAACATTTTTATCCTGAATATCTTGATTACCTTTCGACTGCAAAATCGCCCCAGCAGATGTTCGGTGCGGTTATAAAGACTTTTTATGCCAAGGAGGCAAAAATAGATCCTGCCGATATTGTGACCGTAGCTTTGATGCCTTGCTCTGCTAAAAAGTTTGAATGTAACCGGCCTGAAATGAATTCGTCAGGGTTTAAAGATGTCGATTACGGCTTAACCACGAGGGAAATGGCAAAGATGATTAAAGAAGCCGGAATTTACCTTCCTGAGATGCCGAAAAGCCACTTCGATGAACCCTTCGGTGATGCATCAGGTGCAGGATTAATTTTTGGTGCGACCGGCGGTGTAATGGAAGCTGCTTTACGTACTGTTTATGAGATAATAACCGGTAGAGAAGTACCGTTCGATCATTTGAGGATTGAACCGTGCCGCGGGTTCCAGGGAATTAAGCAGGCTTCGGTTAAGCTCGAAAAATGCCTGCCTGATTATAAATTCCTGGAAGGTGTTGAAGTTAAATTCCTTGTTGCACACGGTACTGCTAATGCCGGAAAAGTAATGGAATTGCTCAGAAAAGGCGAACTGGATGATGTCCACTTTGTCGAGATAATGGCATGCCCCGGCGGATGTTTGGGAGGCGGAGGCCAGCCTATCCCGACTTCGGAAGAGATAAGAAAAAAACGCGCACAGGCAATTTATGAGGAAGAAGAAAGCCTGCAGGTTAGGAAGTCTCATGAAAATCCATATATAAAATATATTTATGAGAAATTCCTGACTGAAGGACCCTGCGGAAAATTATCCCATAAGCTTCTTCATACTCATTATACCAAGCGGGGAAAGTTTATCTCTTAACTTAACAGGAGACGCAAATCATATTCATTCTGGATTTCCCTGCTCCGGTTTTGCGTCTCTTATTTTTTTTTAGACTAAGTATGATTTAGCCGCTTTCAACAGCCGGAATTATTTTTAAGGAGAAAAATGATCTCATTGATCCCTTCCTGGGCACGAAACTACGATGAGTTCTGGGATACACTGAAGGAAAGAAATCTCTGGTTTATCAAGCTTAGGTATGGAGCTTCCGGCATGCTGGCCCTATTCCTTTCAAGTGCCGAATTACTTTTAAATATAAAACTTACTAATGAACAGATCCTTGCCATCACAGTCGTTACTTTGTCGATATTCTTCTATAATATTCTGCTTCATTTCATCCATAAATATGTAAAACCTGATGCTGGAAAGTTTAATCCTCTTCATCTTTCCTTATTGCAGATGATTCTCGATTTCGCATCGCTCCTGATGCTGATCTACTTCACGGGCGGAATTGAAAGCCCCCTTTATTTGCTTTTTATTTTCCATATGATCATCGGCAGCCTGATACTTCCCGGACTGGTAATTTATTCTGTTGCGGTTTTTGTTATAATATTATTCGGTGCATTGGTATTCTTGGAATATTACGGAATTATTATTCATCACCCTGTAGAAGGACTCCTTAGTTTTTCTCTTTATAACAATCTCAATTACTGCTTTACCTTCCTGACTATCTTTGCTTTTGTAATAGTCATCAGCGTTCTGCTTGCAAATAAAATAGTGAAGCAGCTTTATAAGATGGAGCAGGATTTGCTGACTGCGCTGGATAAATTGAACGCTGCGGAGATTGAAAAGCAGAAATATATTATAGCTATTGTGCATGAGCTTAAAACACCTCTAGCGGCTGTACAATCATATCTGAATCTTATCTTAAAAAAATTTTTAGGTCCGCTTGATGAAAAAGTGGAGGAAAAACTTGACCGTGCCAGCGCGCGTTCGGAAGAAGCGATAAGAATGATTAACGATGTACTCAGAATATCCAGGCTCCGCCTTCTCGGTGAAACAGCTTTTGAAGAAGTCGATATCTCCGAAATTGTCTGCAGCATATTCGAAAAGAATAAAATAAATGCGGATATGAAAAAAATAAATTTCGAGCTTCAGAAGGAGAGCCCGAATATAAAAAGAATATCCGGAGATAAATTTC
>DATKLQ010000317.1:0-12797 GCA_035542335.1 Ignavibacteriaceae bacterium
AACAAACTGGCTCCGTCGGCTTTTAAGTTTTTATATTTTTCAAAATCCCATTTTAAAATAGCCCATTGGTTTGCATTGACGGTCAGTATGTGCGTCTCACCTTCATTGCCGGCGGCATGCCAATCATTAAAATTCACCTCGGGAAAATCCGAATTGAGAAGAGCATCATCTGTCGGATAAAGATGCTCGGAAAAAATATTTACGGGATGTATTGGAGGATGATAGGGAACCAGCTCTCCTTTATCAGGACCTGCGGTACTTATATTTACTACATCGGCTTTATAATAGTCCACATCCACATAGTATTTACCCAATCCATAATCGGTTACATCCAGCTGGACATAAACGCTGTCGCCCGGACGGACATCGAACCTTTTGGTAGTCATACTTATTACATGCCAATCGGTGGTATCCGGTATATCAAACTCCATCAAATCGATTTCATAATTTGTAGTTCTGTTGGTATTGACCATCATATTGAGGCGGCGGGGAGCATTATGAATACGAACCTTTGTTTCAACACGCAGCTGGTTTAGAGAATCTTTGAATTTATTTAAATCAAGGAATTTGGTAATATCCCTTTTAATTACTGTCCAATAACAATTGTATTTATCTTTTGTTCCGTCCACAACGATAGTTGCGTAGCCGTTTTTTTGGACCAGGTCCATCTCCGCTTTACCGTCTCCCGTAAAATAGAACCATCCTTCAATCTTATCTTTATCGAAGGAATCTAAAAATTGTGCCTGAGAAGAGAGAATGGGAATTAGAAGAAGACAAAAAATCCTTTTAAAAAATAAATACATTTGAACCTCCGAAAAGCATTACTAATAATCTTAAATTTTACTATTCTTCATCTGATGATTTTTATTTTCCATAAAGATCCGTATCAAAATATTTTAAACCTGAGTCCACCATTAAGGTAACTATTTTTGCATTAGAGCCCAGTTTTTTGGCAATTTGTAATGCTGCAAGCACATTTGCTCCCGAAGATGTTCCCGCAAAAAGACCTTCCTCACGAGCAAGCCTACGTGTCATTGCTTTTGCGTCTTCAGTTTTAACCGGGATTATTTCATCAACTAAGCCCGGATCCCAAAGCGGCGGAATATAACCGATACCGACTCCCTCGATATTATGAGGGCCAGGATGCCCGCCTGACAGTACAGCAGATTCTGCCGGTTCGACAGCAACTATTTTAATTTTAGAATTATACCGTTTTAAAATAGCAGCTATACCTCTCAGCGAAGCCGAAGTCCCGACCGAATGAACAAATGCAGTTAACTCACTGCTAGTCTGCTTCAATATCTCCTCGCCTAAAGAATAATAACCTGTTATACTATCGTAATTTCTCAGCTGATCCGTCCAGAATGTATTCGGCTTCAAGCTGAACTCTTTAGCGGCGTCAATCATCTGAAGAATCAATTTTTTGGTGGTATAGCCGCCTTCGCTTGGGATCATTGTTAATTCGGCTCCGAAGGCAGCCATTTGCTTAAGCTTATCGCGGCTGAATGCGTCCGACGTAATCAGATGGATGCGGTATCCTTTAGCCAGGCAGACTAAAGCGAGCGAAATGCCGGTACTTCCTCCGGTATATTCAACAACAGTATCTCCCGGCCTTAGAGCACCTTCCTCAGCTCTCGAGATCATAGCCTGTGCAGCCCGATCCTTCATGCTGCCGGTAGGATTTTCCCATTCAAGCTTCACAAAAATTTTAGCATATCCCGGAGGAACAATATTGCGCAGCTGAACTAATGATGTATTGCCTATTGCACCTAGTATGCTGCTGTTCATTTATTCCTTCCTGCATTTTATAAATTTAATTTATGATTGTTGCACAGATCATTAATCTGTGCTACGGAAAGACGAAGCTTACTGTGCATAATCCATCATTAATTTAAGAGAATACAAGTTTACTGTAGGTTTGATTTCCTGAATTAAATTAGTGTATTCCGGTTTACCGCTCAATAATGCATCCTTTATCATAAAGACATCAAAATCGAGATCAGTTGCCGTATGATAGGTTGCCAGAACACAGGCCACTGCGCTTAATCCGCAAAGGTAAAGAGTATTAATTCCTTTCTCCCCTAAGATTTTTTCAAGATCGGTTTTTTTAAATGCACTTGGATAGTTTTTAATTATTTGAATATCATTCGAATCAATTTTAACGGAGGAAGGATATTCAAATGGTTCTGTGCCGGGTTTAGGACCGCCTTCGATATCGGTATGATAAATCCTTATAATAGGATAACCGTGCTGACGGAATAGATCAATTGCTTCATTTATTATTTCTAGGGCGAATTGTTTGTCTTCTTTGCACATATATGGCAGGTACGCATTCTGAATATCTATAACAAGCAGAGCCGGCTTAAACTGCTTTTTTCCAGGGATGCTCTGCGCCTCTACAGACAGTGTCAATACGGTAAGAATTAATACTGTATTATAGAATAATTTAGACATATTTCCCTCCTTTTTTGGTTCCGCCTTTTAAGACAACGCCTTAAATCTTAGTTATAAAAATAATTCCAAAAAGAAAATCTTAGGTGCAACGAATATTCAATATTAAATATTTAATTTTGAATTTCGTCTTTTATTTTAAGTTATATTTTGTTAATTGTTAATTTTTAATTGTTAATTCTTATTTATTAATTCATTTTCTTGATTTCAGAGATTAATTCTTTAAATTCCCTGGTTTCCTGCCGTACCTGTTTAACAAAACTGTTGTCATCAATTTTACCGATTGCAGCGGTCATTTCATCTATATTCCTGAAAGTAGCCTTGCGGAATTTATTATCATAATCTTTTTTTCTTGAAATATAGACTTGTTCGCTGATGAATTCCTGTATTTTTGCTCCCTTATCCAGAGCTGAAATCCATTGATCTTTTGTCAGTCCTGCCGAGCAGTTTAATCCGCATAGTATTGCATAAGCATGCTTTTGTTTTTCCAGCGGATATTTTTCCCACAGCCGGTCATATCTCTTATGGATTTCATCCCATGAGCCTAGTTTGCCGGAAGCAATATCAGCCCTTAATTGATCGGCATCTTTCCCGGGAATCAGCTGCCCCCCGAAATTTACCCAGTTAATAATCCTTTCTTCATTCAATTCTTTTTCCATAGATGAAAAAACTGCCCCCGGATTTGATTTTAAATAATTCAGAATATTTTTAACGGCGTAATAATGCAGCATATCCTGGTAAGCGTGGTAAGCAGAATGAACTTTAAGAATTACTGCCTTCCGGCCGGATTTTTCCATATCCTCACCCAAGATCTCAAGTTTTTTAATTTTATCTGCCGGTCCGGATAAAAGTTCTTTTCCCAGTTCAATTAATTTATTTTCATTTTTTACTTCGGTGTCATTGCCGGCAAGCAGCCAAGCTTTTGCCGTCCAAATTTCCAGGAGCCTGCAGGCATTTACAATCTCTTCTACGGTATCGGGAGCCAAAGTCTCATATTCTATATTCTGAATTTTATGCATGCGGTTATCGCGGCTTTTAAATTTTCCCGAATTCCGGGCGAGGGCATACATGTTGTACATCCACCAGAACGCAGGCATAACTTCCAGGCAGTCTTGGGATTCATTATTATTTAGAAGAGAGAAGGGGAGAGGTATATCAAGCTCAGCAGGGTAGTCTCCTTTTGATAATAATATAAAAGAAGCAAAACGGGAGGGATGTTTAATGCTTGTACAGAGACCGGGCCAGAATCCGCGCCCCGCCTGAACTTCATTGTCATTAGCCCTGCTGTTATGATTTGAGCCGATGGTTGCTCCCGCAGCAATATTGCTTTGCCCCATTACAATTGAAGCAACAAGGAAAGAATTATTATGGTGCTGTTCGTGTGCCGGAAATATAAGGTTGTTCAGAACTTCACAGCAGGAAATAGTTGAATTATCGGCGAGGAAAGAATTGATAAGCCGGGCACCGTATTTCAGATTTGAATTGGTGCCGAGAATAAATCTTACTGCTTTTACCCCGTAAAAAACATGACATCCATAACCAATTATTCCGTTTACAAGCTCAACTCCTTCACCAATCTGAGTGGGCTCTTCCTCCGAAGAATTTATGGTTAAATTCTTAAGCTTATTTGCTCCTTTAATATAACAATGTGGACCGATTTTAACATCCTTAAGAATGCGCGAATTTTTTATGACGCATTGCGTGCCTATAAGACCGTAAAACCCGCGGTGCGAATCGAAGCTGTTCTGGGTAATCTCTTTTAGTTTCTCCTGCAGCGGCTTATCATCCCGGTATTTAGCCCACATGTATGCATCTGCAGCAATCATTCCCTCGAACGGCAGCACCTGACGGCAGCCTGCTTCATTCATTAAGTCAATCCAGATGCGCACTTCTTCATCTTCACCTTCCTTAATAATCCCGTTTCCGAATTTGGCATGGTCGCTGGTATTAATCTCATCGACTTTCGATATAATACAGCGGCTGCCAATAATGATATGAGATAAATAACCGGCATTGTGAATAGCCGTATCATCTCCAATATCGCATGAAATTATTAAGCTGTTTCTGATACCTGCCGGCAGCCTGAGATCATGGTGTTCGATTATAACATTCCTTACATGCCCGATTCGTACAAGTCCGTAAAAGCTGCTGTTGACAATAAGCTTAGACTCAAACTTTTCGGTTACCAGGACGTCATTCCAGTCGTTGGAAAAATTATTATTTTTTTCAAGCTTTTTAATTTCCGCCGAAGTTAAATGCCTCCACCGGTCCGCGGGCCACATAGTCTGCAGATTCCTGTAATAATATTCGTCTTTACCTTTAGGAAGGAATTCTTCTGGTATAAAATTTTTTCCGATTGATCCGGCGGGAAGAATGGAAACAGTCTCCATGTTATTATTCCTTAAATATTTTATGCATAGGAAGAATAAGCTGGCGCTTAAAAATCGTGCTGGTATTTTGCCAGGTTCTTTTAAAGGATCAGTATCAAAATAATGTAAATTATTATGATTTTTAAATGAAAAGACGGAATCATTAGAACCTGATTTGGGAAGTGCTTTATATTCGAACAGCCGGATAATTATATATGATTAGGAAGTGAGTGTTTCTTCCGCTACAACATCCTCGACTTTAAACCTGCTGACCATCTTCTGAAGGTTTTCCGTGAGCTTATTGAGATCTTCGGCGGATTTTGCAACCAGCTCGATTCCCTGTGCGGCTTCGGATGTGACATTATTAATAGTTTCTATACTTCTGCTTATCTTTTCGGCAGCTTTCGACTGCTCCTCGCTGGCAGATGCCGCCTGCTTCACTTCATCCAACACCTTGGCAGAGGATTTTATGATTTCTCTCAGCGATAATCCTGTATTGTTTGCCAGCTCTTTTCCCTTTTGTACCACTTCTGTTCCTTTTCTGATTGAAGCGACAGCTTCAGCGGTACCGGACTCAATGTCTTTAATCATCATAGTTATTTCATTGGTTGCTTTGGTCGTTTTTTCGGCTAGCTTTCTCACCTCGTCTGCTACTACTCCGAAACCTTTTCCCTGCTCGCCGGCCCTGGCAGCCTCAATAGCTGCATTCAGCGCCAGGAGGTTTGTTTGATCGGCAATATCTTCAATTACTTTTATTATTTCGCCTATCCTGCTGGATTTAGTACCCAGCTTCTGAACCGTTTCCGATGCATTCAGGACAACTTCTGCAATCCTCTGCATGCCTATGACTGTTTCATCGGCATTTTTTCCCCCTTCCAGCGCAGCGTTTTCTGCCTTCTTTGCATTGTCTGCCACTATATTTATGTTCCGTGAACCTTCGAGTATAGACTTGGTCATTTGATCGACCGATGAAGCCACTTCGTTCGTCTGTATCATCTGTTCATTTGAGCCCGCTGCCATCTCCTCAGTGCTTGCGGAGATATCGCCGCTTCTGCCGACAATTACATTTGAAGATTTAATTATTTTATCTACTATTGAATTGAACTCTTCAACAGATCTATTGAATCCTTTGTAGAGCTCCCCAATTTTATCTTCTTTTTCCGGATGTAATTTTATTGAAAGATCACCTTCCGTAAAAAGCTTCATCCCATCCAGCAATTCATCTACGCTTTTTTCCAGGTATTTTTTCTGCTCCTCCGATTCAATAACGGCTTCATGAATTCTGCTTTCAACATTTGCTTTCTCCTTTGCGAGGATTTTTAAGGTGCTTTTAAGGCTGGCGACCATTTTTTCAATTGCATATGAAAGCTGCCCGATTTCATCCTTAGATGAAACGGTTATCTCTGTATCGAGTTCTCCGCTGCTTATTTTAACTGCCTGGTTTTTTAAAATATGTATAGGCTTTACAATAAAATTTATTACAGAGTATGTTAATGCCAGGAAAATAAGGAATATTATAGACCCCCCGCCTAAATTTCTCCATAAAATTTTTTCCCAGAGATTGTCGAGATATTTTAAAGAAATATCTGCACCGGCAACATAAATTTTCCCGTTCCCGGTTCTGAAAGGAATGAAGACGGAACGAAATGATCCATAATTATCCGAATATTCATCAAAACGTATTTTGGCGTCTTTAAAAGTTTTAATTAGTGAGTCGCTGGCATCCCGGTAATAAAGGTAGAAAGGCTCATAGCCGCTTTTCAGCAGCTGTTCCCTTGCTACATTTCCTGTCGTAAAGAATATTGAATCATTGCTTATTACCATTGTGTAAAGAAAATCAATATGTACTCTTTCTACCAGCTCATCCAACAGGTCGGTGTTTCTGATGTTTTCCTCATTAGAAATTGAATTTACTCCGCTGATCCTGCCGTGAAATTCTTCGCCGAAAAGATTTCCCAGAGAATAGGCTGCCGTCAGCAGCTGATCGTCAATTTTATTAATATAAATTTCTTTTTCGGAGGAATAGCTGGAGACCGAATAATATGAAATGATTATTAAGCCGAAAAAAGCTACTATCAAAATAATTTTTACTTTAATCGAAAGACTTAGAAAGACATTTTTAATATTCATCAACAGTTAGCCTGAAGTAATTATCTTATAATAGATTATCGGAATGTTAACCAGTTTTCTTTAATTTCGGAGCAATTCTTCTGTAAATAGAAACCCTGCTTTAGGTAAGACCGTTTAATGTATAGAGGTTACGAAACCCGTTTCGCCGCCAAGCCATAAGCATGCATATCGGTTTAGATTTACATATAATCTATATTCTTGTCTTATGATCCGAGTTTCGTTTAGAGGCTATTTGGCTAATATTGTCCAATATTTTTTCGATGAGTTTTACAATCCCTAGCTCAATTCACCTGCTTAAATTGAAAGGTGATTTAATGAGGAAAACTAAATAGTATTGTTGTGAGTAAACTTGAACTTAAACTTAAACTTGAACTTGTTATAGGCTTAGTTAATTCTCCCCTTATATTTTTTATCTGTTCCTTCAATATGATTTATCAGCCAGCTTTTAAGGAAATTCATTATATCTATTGTTAAAGAAGAGCTCCCTTCGCCGTATTTCTTCTGCAGATCCAAAACTTTTGCAGTTAGCCCGTCATGTTCTTTTTTGTGTTCTGCAAAGCCGGGGAACTTAGCTGCCGACATCATTCTTTCTTCAGTGCTGAAATGATCTTTTGTATATAAAATTAGCTCACCCAGTATCTTCTGAAGGATTTCTTTTCCTTTCGATTCTTTCATGGCTGCATGAAGCTGGTTTATCAACCCGACTAATTTTTTATGTTGTGAATCGATTAAATTATTGTTGACACTGTATTTTTCGGACCAGCTTATTAATTCCATTTTATCCTATATAATTTTTGATTTTTCCTTCATTATCGATTAAAATTCCGTTTTCTTTAGCATTGAAAAATATTTCGACTAAATCCATGTATGGATAAGTCAATCGCTGTTTCTTTTATTCATTTCCCTAATATGTTTTTCAAGCCAGCTTGCAATATTTTTAACCGATTCTTCGGTTAAGGTGCATTTACCTTCAATATAATTTTTCCTGGAATAAAGGAGCTGGTTTAGAAAACTGAAATGTTCTACTTTATGTGCGTCCAGATCCGGATGATTCAGCGACTGCATCAGTCTCTCTTCAGCTTTCAAATGATCGATAATGTTTAAGACAAGAGTGTTCAATATTTGCTTCGTTTTTTCTTTGTCTGTTGTTCCTTTAACAGAACTATAAAGATCATTAATATTTTCTATGAGCTTTTTATGAAGGCACTCTATTAAGTTTGTCTGCTCTTTTTTAATGTTATTGATTAGTTCCATATATCACCTGTTCCTTTATATCTCTCTTTTCAAATTTAATTAGCTGCTTTTTTCTTTGCTGTTAAATTCCACGGCGTGATTGTTTTTTACTGATTTGTCGTCTTCAATTACTAGTATCTTTTTCATCTTAGAATTCCTCTTGTTTCCTATCAAAATTATCGGCCGTTATTGAAATAAATGGAATGAAAAGCAATTAGAGGTTAAATAGGACAATAAGCGGGGATATAGAAAAATTAAAAGATTAAAAGATTAAAAGATTAAAAAAGTGGGGGGAAGAGAGTCAAGAAAAACAAAAACAATAAATCAGAACCGGAATGGGTAATTGAATATATAAATAATTCGAATGCAGGTGCGGCTGCCTTACCTGGAGGGAAGCCCTAACCATCATTTATTCAACCATACAGCCATACATTCATACAATCTTGTAATCTTGTAATTTTGCAATATTGCAATTTGCATTCTTATTTATAATGCAGCTTATTTTTCAATACGGAAGAAAATCTTCTGCTTACAATAAAAGGTTTTTCATTTTGCTCCAGGTAAATGGCAAAGGAATGATTAAACCATTTTTCCACTTTCAAGATATAATTTAAATTTATAATCGTTGAGCGGTGTATTCTTAAGAATATCTTCCCGGGGAGTATTTCTTCCCATTTCTTTAACAGTCTCCTTACCATAACTTTTTCCCCGGTAGAAAGGAATACATGGGTATAATCGACATAAGCGGTAATGCAAAGAATTGAGTTCACTTTTATAAGCTTAGGCTGATTTTTAATTTCCAGGAATATGTGCCCATCCTCCGCAACTTTGGTTTCCTCTTCCTCTTTTTCTTGCTCTTTCTCCTTCTCTCCTCTAGCCAACTCCTGCTTTTTAAATCTTGCATCAATAGCATTTAACAGTTCTTCTATTTTAAAAGGTTTAGTAAGATAATCATCGGCGCCCAGCTCCATTCCCTGCCTGATATTCTGGCGCTCCACCATTGCAGAAAGAAAAATAAATGGAATTAGAACCGTAGATGAATCTTTCCTGAGTTCCGTAAGGACCTCGTACCCGCTCATCCCGGGCATCATTATGTCGCAGATGATCATGTCGGGCAGCACTTCTTTCGCAAGCTGGGTGCCGGCTTTCCCGTTAAAAGCAGAGAAAACTTTGAAACCTTCATTTTCCAAAATATCGATTATTGCCTGGTGAATCGATGCATCATCTTCAATTACTAAAATTTTTTTCATAAACGGCTGTCCGGGATTGTTATTGTGAATTTAGTTCCTTTACCGACCTGACTTTCGAAGGAAATCTTTCCTTTATGCAAATTAACTGCCCTTTCCAAAATTGTTAAACCTAAACCTGTCCCGGGAATATTTTCGATATTTGTTCCCCTTAAAAAAGGCTGAAATAATCTTTTCTGATCCTCATCCGGTATTCCAATTCCATGGTCTTCTATGGTTATGTTTATATGGCCGTTATTTCTTGCTAAGGCAAAATTTATTAATCCGCCGGCCGGTGAATACTTCACGGAATTTGAAAGCAGGTTTATGATAATATTTCTGATAAGCTTTTCGTCCAGCCGGACGTTGCTTAAGCTTTTATCAAAATCAAAAGCAAAATTGTGTTCAGGTTTAGCAATCAGCTTTATTTCTTCAAGTATGTTTTTTGAAAGCTCAACGAGGTCCATGGGAACCGGCCTGAATTCAAGCCGGCCTGATTCGGCTTTATTTAATGTTAACACGTCATTAATCATTTCATTCATATAAAGAACGGATTTTTCTATGCGCTTGAGAGTTTCTAATTTTTTTTCATCATTCCATTTGTGAAAGTATCTCTGTATTAATTCATTAGAGGCTAGAATTGAAGTTAGCGGAGTTCTAAACTCGTGCGAAACCGTCGATATGAATCTTGATTTCAAATCATTTAGTTCCCGTTCCTTCTGCAAGGCCGATTTAATCTCCTCTTCTGCTTTTTTCCTTTCCGTAACATCGGTTAAAGTTCCCGTGGTGCCCAAAACTTCATTTTGTTTATTTAAAACCGGCCGGGCGTATACCTCTATCCATCTAAATCCTTCTTCTTTTTTAAGATAACGGACGGTATGCCGGCAGTAATCCTTTTCTCTTTTTATAATCGGCTCGAAATATTTTAAATTCTTTTCCCTGTCTTCCGGATGGACGTAATTTAAAAATAGTTCTCCCAGGCTTTCGTTGACAGTATATCCGGTTATTTCGTGCCACGCCGGGTTAAGATAGACCCATTTCCCCGAAGCATCAGTTTGAAATATTACTTCCTTAACATTTTCAACGACGTTCCGGTATTTTGTTTCGCTTTCTATAAGCGCAAGCTCTGCTTTTTTACGTTCCGAAATATCATTGTATACAGCGATCAGATATTTGGGTTTGTTATTTTCATCGGTGACAACCGTAGATCCGAAGGCAATGGGAAAAAACTCACCTTCACTATTAAGCACTTCTATTTCACCATGCCAGATCTTACCCGCGGAAATATGCGGAATTATTTCGGCCATTTTGGATTTACCCGCCTCATTGGTGAAATCAAAGATGCTCTTTCCAATGAATTCATTTTTATCCCTGTAATTTCCAAGAGATAAAACAGCCGGATTTACATAAACAATTTTTCCGTCCATTTGGGATAAAACAATACCCGAAGGGGAAGTTTCGACGGCTCTGCTCAGCTTCTTTAATTCATCTTCATTCTTTCTAAGGCTGGTAAGATCCCGGAATATATGTGAAAGAACAAAACCTTTTTTAGTTTTAATCGGTACCGGGATAACCATTATTATTTTTTCGGATCCGTCCGGCATGCGGAGCGCAAATTCATTGTCATGGTTGGTTGTATTTGTTGCAATAGATTTGGTGATTTCCTTCTTTAGCAGCTCAAGATCATTCCAGTCATTAATGGGCGGGATTTTCCAAAGATACTTGCCTATAATCGATTCAGCCGGAACACCGAGAATAGATTCCATCCGGGCGCTGTATTCAATTATGATTCCTTCTTCATTTGTCAGAACGATACCGTCGTCGAGGTGTTCGACAATGCTTCTGAATTTTTCCTCGCTTCTTTTAAGGGCTTCTTCGGCATCTATCCTGCCTGAAATATCGGACTTTATACCGATAAAATTTATTACATCGCCTGAGGAGTCTTTTACCGGTGAAATTGAAAGATCGCTCCAGAAGGGTGTGCCGTCTTTCTTATAATTCAGAATTATTACATCGCATTCCCGTTTGTTTTTTACTGCTTCTCTTATTTCGGCAATAGTTTGTTTCGAAGTCTCCGGCCCCTGCAGCATCCTGCAGTTTTTTCCTAAGATATCTTCTTTTTTATAGCCGGTGATTCTCTCGAATGCAGGATTAATATAGATTACCGGATTATCGGGAAGTTTAGGATCCGTAATTACCACACTGTTTATGGTTGCATTCAGCGCACGGTCCAATATCATTACCCGGTCTTCCGCTTTTTTTCTTTCGGAAATTTCCTTTCTCAGCAGTTCTCTTTCATAAGATAACTCTAATAAGCTTTGCCTTGATTTTTTAAATAAATCGCTCACCCAGCCGATAACCCATCCCATTATTAAGCTGAAAAATATCCCTGGCAAATTTGCAACCATGATAGAGGGACCGGGAAGCCCGGCTGCAGAAAGTAATACTATATTTATTGCGGCAAATATGCCGGCACTAATTACTCCTGATTTTGAACCATAAAAGATTCCTACTGTTATAATAGGAATCAGGCTTAAAACCAGAGATTTTTCCCCGGCAAAAGGAATAAAAAGAAAAAATGATCCGGCGTAAAAAAAAACGGAAAGCAGAACAATTGTTTTAGCTTTTCCGGACCCGGGCATTTATTATCCTTTTCTCCTAAGAAGTTTAATTAATTATCGAAAAAATAGAAGTATTATTTAGAGAATATTTTGAATTCAGCCATTTAAAAGAAGCATATATTAATCCGTTTTTTTTGCTGATCCCAAAGAGCGGATTTTAATTTAATAAGCTTTCAGTATTTAAAAATAAAAACCCTCAGCCTGGCGGCTGAGGGCGCCTCCTTGCTTATCAGGAGGCAGGGGAAGTACCTCCTGAACAGAGGCGAAGAAATACCGAATAAAAATTCATTTTGCCGTTGCAATTACTTTAACATTTCCAGATACGCTGCTGCTCTTAATATAGCCTACCGCCCCGGGTGTAGACGCTACTATTTTTAGTACCTCTTCATCCGATTCCACCAGAACCGGCGGTTTCGCTTCACCCGTTATCTGTTTCTTTAACCATTCTTTCTGAAGCGCTGCCGGATCTTTATCAATAAATGAATAGAAAACGGTTTTTACATTGCTTCTTGCCGATTGTTCCACTACTACTATCTTAAAATTATTGCTCCACTTGGTAATGTCCAGCGAATAAATTTTTGCCAGCAAATCCGCTTTAATGCTGTTTTCCGCCACAGAATTATTGGCAATTACCGAAACTTGTGCATTAATATTATTTGACAGAAGATATAGAAAGATTATTAAGATTAAGTTTTTCATTTTTCTCTCCTAGAATAAAATTGATATTGCTGCTGTAAGTCCTTTAACGTCTATTTTAGTCTCGGCAG
>DATKLQ010000318.1:0-9788 GCA_035542335.1 Ignavibacteriaceae bacterium
ATGAATTTGCCGTCGAGGAGGCGTTAAAATGGAAAGAAAAAATGAAAGCTGAAGTTTATGTTCTGAGTGCCGGGGGCGACGGCAGCAGAGAGACAATTAGGAAAGCGCTTGCAATGGGGTGTGACCAAGGAATCCTCCTAAAAATTAATTCATACATTGACTCATTTGCCGTATCAAAAATTCTGGCTGATGAAATAAAATCTTCCGGCTGCGAGCTTGTATTCTGCGGGAAGCAATCGGTTGATTATGATAATTCAATTGTGGGACAACTAATTGCGGAACAGTTAAATTATTCGTGTATTAGCGTAGTTGTAGATTTGAAAATTGAAGGAAATAAGATCACTGCGGAGAGAGAAGTTGAAGGGGGAAGGGAGGTTGTGGAATCGGAGCTCCCGGCGGTGATAACTGCACAAAAAGGATTAAATGAGCCCCGGTACGCTTCATTAAGGGGAATAATGGATGCAAAGAAAAAAATAATCCGGGAGAAAATTCCCGGTGAATTAAATAATTTAACTGAATTGATTAAGATGCACAAACCTATGCAGAAAAATCCAGGTAAGATTTTAGGTAATGATAAATCGGCCGTAACTGAATTAGTCAGGCTGTTGCGAGAGGAAGCCAAGGTTATTTAGGTATGGCGGAAAAAATTATTGCAGTACTGGAGCAGAAGGAGGGAAGATTAAGCAGGTTCTCATTTGAGGCAGCCGGCGAAGCAAAAAAAATTGCAGATATTCTTAATCTTGAAGTCGAAGCTGTTTTAATAGGAGATGATATTACTAATATTAATGAAATTTCGAAATATGGTATTTTTAAAGGAGTTCATTTCAAGAATAAAGATTTAGAAAACTATTCCCCCACTGCTTTCTGCGATATTATTTCAGACTATGCAAAGGAAACATCCGCCGGGTACCTGCTCTTTTCAAATACCTCAATGGGGAAGGATCTCGCCCCAAGAATCGGCGCAAGACTTGGAGCAGGATGTTTAATGGACTGCATCAAGTTGGAAATTTCTGCAGGTGAAATAATTGCTACAAGACCCGTATTCGCGGGAAAGGCATTGATAGATGTAAAGCTGAAAAGCAGGATAAAAATCTTCACTATAAGGAATAATGTTTTCAAAGCTTCCCCTGCCGGGAACGGAAAGAATCCTGAAATCGAAACCAGGGAAGTTAAATCTCCTAATATGAAAACCAGGGTAATTGAATTTAAAAAAGCGCAGGAAAAAATTGATGTAGCCGAAGCCGATATTATAGTATCGGGGGGAAGAGGATTGAAAGGGCCGGAAAACTTCTATCTGATAGAGAACCTGGCAGAAGCGCTCGGCGGAGCAGTCGGAGCTTCACGGGCAGTAGTAGATGCAGGCTGGAGGCCGCACCAGGAACAGGTAGGTCAAACCGGGAAAACTGTATCGCCTTCTTTATACATCGCCTGCGGTATTTCCGGTGCGATTCAGCACCTTGCAGGAATGTCTTCTTCCAAATATATTGTAGCTATAAATAAAGACAAGGAAGCACCAATATTCGGCATTGCAGATTACGGTATCGCCGGCGATGTATTCGAAATTATACCGGCTTTAACCGAAGAAATAAAAAAAATTAAATCATCATGAAATTAAGGAGAGAATAACTTGCAGAAGATTCAATGTGAAATACTCGGATTGTCATCGAGCCCTTCAACCGGCGGTGCTTATGCAATATTACTTAAAGAAATAAACGGAACCAGGAGGCTTCCAATCATCATCGGCGCATTTGAAGCTCAGGCGATTGCCCTGGAAATAGAAGGGATAAAACCGCCCAGACCCCTGACTCATGATCTTCTGAAGAATGTGATCGATAACTTAGGAAGCGTCGTTACGGAAATACTGATTGATGAACTGCGCGAAAATACTTTTTATGCTAAAATTATTCTCGAAGTTTCCGGGCTTACTAACGAGATTGATGCAAGACCGAGCGATGCAATTGCTCTTTCGGTAAGAGCACAGGCACCCATTTATGTTTCCGAGACGGTTATGGAAACTGCAGCGTTTATACCTTCTGAGGATCCGGAGGGAAAAGAAGAAGCGAAGGAAACCGAAGTCCGTGAAAAGGAAATCCCGAACAGCAAAGAAGCAAGACTGGCCTCGCTTCAGAATAAGTTAAGAGAAGCACTGGATGCTGAAGAATACGAAAGAGCGGCAAAATTGAGGGATGATATAAAAAAATTGACCAACAGTAATTAAAATTTTTTTTATCCTGCTTAAAAAACGTTCTTCCCTATGATACATTCCGTACATCTATTCCGAGAACAATAACTTCTGAACAATTCAATCATACCCTGGTAGAGAACGCTTCTGCTGGCAGCTTCTTTCACTTGGAGAGAATCGGCCACTTCATCAACTAAATTATTTTCGCTTTTCTGGTAATAATTAAGGTAAAGCTTCACTATTTTTCTTAAGTCTATATAATAAAAACCTTATCCAATGAATACCTATATTGTTTTCGTTTTTACCTTAGTAACAGCTAATGACTACAAACGCTCTAACCTTATTACCTTATTCACGCAGAGCGTATTGATCAGAAATTTGATACTTAATTAATTAATCCTTCTTGGGGAGATTTATGTTCAAACATAAAAAGGAGGCGAGAAAATGAAAATCGAATATAATAATCTTTACACACATTTTATCTTTACAACGTTAAACAGGCGGCCTCTTATCAAGGAAGCCACTAGGAATCGGATTGAGAAATATATTACGGGCATAGTTAACAATAATGATTCTAAAATGTATGCAATTTATGCAAATCCTGAACATGTGCATTTTAATATTTCACGTTCGCCAAAATTGTCGGAAGAATACCTTGCTACAATTATAGCAGAGAGTTCAGAACGATTTATAAATGATAATAGACTATGTTTAGGAAGATTTAATTGGAAAGAATCAGCCGCTGCATTCTCAGTTTCGAAGGCTGATGTCGACAAAGTCTGTAAATACATACTAAATCAACCCAAACATCATCATAAGATTACTTTTGCAGAGGAATATAAAGCTTTTATGAAATTTTATCAGATGACATTGAACGTAGGTAAGGTTGTTCATACATAAAGAAGGTAATAAGGTTAAAAATTTTGGGTATCAATTCGGGTACTAAGGTGATATAATTGAATAAGGTTTTTGTGGAGTTAAGGATTTTTAGACTTAATCTTTTTTATATTTCCTTGCAAAGCTAGAGTAACTAATTTTTTTTATCCTGCTTAAAAAACGTTCTTCCCTATGATACATTCCGTACATCTATTCCGAGAACAATAACTTCTGAACAATTCAATCATACCCTGGTAGAGAACACTTCTGCTGGCAGCTTCTTTCACTTGGAGAGAATCGGCCACTTCATCAACTAAATTATTTTCGCTTTTCTGGTAATAATTAAGGTAAAGCTTCACTATTTTTCTTTTTAAATCTTCACGACCGAATATTTCCATATAGATATAAACAACGGGAAGGATAACATTTACAATTATTTCATCGGCTCTCGATAATCCTATAAAATAGAGGATATCTGCCTTGGCCGGCTGATCAAAAACATAATGCTTCCTCCAGAACCCGTTTCCTTTTATTATAAAAAGAGATCTCAAGTCGTTTGCTAATTTTCTATAGCTGTCGGAGGCTTCTATTTTTTGAATTATTTTTATAAGAAGATCCTCATTTATAAACTTATTGATTAACCTTATTCCCCCTGCAATTCTTACAGTGGGAAAATTCTGGGGACGTATTTTAAAGAACTGCCAGTGTGACTGATGAAATCTTTTTCCGTCATATAAAGGTTTAACCTCGGTCCAAATTTCATATAAACTCCTCGTATAGACTGCAATTTCTTCGTCGTACATATTAATTGAATCCGGAAGCAATCCTGCTACATTGAATAAAATAGATTCCACCCATAGAAGAAAATTCTCCTTCTTCCTGAATCTGCTTAAAAAATCGATATTTGCGGCTTTAGCAAGTTTCAGCATAATATCTTTATTTTTGGAGTACCCAAGAGCTTCAAATATCGATTCATAAATTAATTGATACCAGACATTCTTATCGTTAAAGTCATTCTGTTTAAATTCTTTATTATAAAATTTTTCATCAAGCTCGTAGCGTACAACCGGCTCTTTTAAATTCAGCTCTTTGAAATAGATAATTTCTTTAAGGCGTTCCAACATCTTCTCCGATTTTTTCTTAAACCTCTGCTTCCCTAGATCTAATAAAAATTCCAGCTTCTCTTCGGATTTAAAAAGCTCGCTGATTTCCGAGCAGGGCATTTTATTTATCCTTCCTTTTCTTTCGGAAGTTATTGCATTCTGAAGGGTGGTCTGCAGGTCTTTATTCAGGAATGATAAAAGAGAGATTGATTGAACTTTTCTCCCCTCGGGAGTATATACGCAATGCTGCTGCGAATTATTGCTTATTACGGTATGCAGAATTACTTTATTATATCTTTTATTTAAATGATGCCCGTGCGCTTTCCAATCACTATAGAAGCTGTCGATTTCCACATCGCCCTGGTAAGTTATATTGCCGATTTTAATCCTCGAGTTTTTAAAATCAGGTCCTCCAAGCTCCTTGTTTTCAGTCCCGGCATCAATTACTTCAATCGATACACCTTCAAAAGTTGAAAGCTTTTTAATAAAGTTTTGGCTTCTCCATATTTCATAGAGAAATTTTTCGTGAACTTTTAATTTTTTTTCCATTTTAACCCCTTAATTAATAAGATGTATTGAAATAAAAGACCGGACAGGGGACCGATGCGGAGAGTGAGCATATAAATTTCTATTAAGGAATGAACCTGCCGGGGATTGGATACGCCAAACCGGTAAAAAATGGCTTGAGTTTATTAATAAAAGATTTTTTAAATCTTGAATTAAAATTCGGCTAATAAATTTATACAATTTTTACCTCTTGCAGAGGTTATTATATTAGCTTAATCAATTAAGATAAAATAAAAAGATTCTCTGTCTTATGAAAAGACGGTTTGTACAAGGGAATTTAATTTTTTAATTTCCTCTTCGGCTCCTTCTGCAAAATCGAGTCCGCTTTTTTTGTATATTATGCTTCTGCTGAGATTTACCAGGAAATTGAATTTATTTTCTTTCTTAAAAACAGCGAGGATATCTTCAAAGCTTCCTCCCTGCGCGCCAACGCCGGGCAGGAGCACCGGAAGCTCATCGATAAGCTGGATATTTTCTTTCAATTCTTCAACCTTTGTAGCCCCGAAAACAATCCCGCAGTTGTTCTTTTTATTCCACTGCCTGGCTTTCCTTATTATCCTCTGGTAAAGGAAAGATCCGTCCTCTAACTTAAGCTTCTGAATATCTTCCGACCCGGGGTTAGATGTAAGCGTAAGGATAAAATTAAATCTAGTCGGATCAATTAAAAAAGGGAGCAGCGAATCCTCCCCCATATAAGGGTTCAGAGTAACTGCATCGCACTTAAAATAATCAAACACTGCTTTTGCGTACATTTGCGAAGTGCTTCCGATATCACCTCTTTTCGAATCACCGATAATCAGAATATCTTCAGGGATCAGTTTAATTGTTTTTTCCAGGATCTCAAAACCCTCCGCCCCATACCTCTCATAAAATCCAAAATTTAACTTGTAAGCGGCTGCATGTCTCCATGTTTTTTCAATAATAGCTTTGTTGAATTCATATATAGGCTGCGGTAGGGATTTTAAATGAATGGGAATCTTGCCTAGATCGGTATCCAGCCCGATGCAGATAAATTTTAATTCGGAATTCTTCTTTTTAAACTTTTCTAAAGCTGTCATTAGGGTTTAAAATAGAATTTGAAACAGTAATTATCAGTATAAAAATAAAGCAGAAGAGATAAACATCAAAGGTAAATGAGAGAAAATGTTAGCTGGGAAGAGGGGGGATGCTGGATACTGGATGCTGGATGCTGGATAGTGGATAGTGGATGCCAACAAACCTCCGTGGCACAGATTATTAATCTGTGCCACGGGATTTGAAAATTGGTTTACAGATATTTAACTGATGGGCCTAGGTATAATTCTTCTTGGTCCGGTAAATATTAGCCGCTATTCCGATCATAATCATATTTACGAGCAATGAGCTGCCGCCGTAGCTTACAAACGGGAGGGGAATTCCGATAACAGGCATAATCCCGATATCCATTCCGACATTAATCAGGAAATGCAGGAAGTAAACAGACATTATGCCGAAAAGCACAAGGCTTAAAAATTCATCTTTGGCCTGGTTGGCAATTTTAAATAGCCGTAAGAAGAGAATCAGAAATAAAATCACTACCAGCGCACTTCCGATAAACCCGAACTCCTCGCCGATCACGCAGTAAATAAAATCCGTCCATTGTTCCGGGATAAACTGAAGCTGCGTCTGGTTACCGGCAAGAAAACCTTTCCCCCAAAATCCGCCGGATCCGATTGCTAATTTCGCCTGCATAGCATTGTAGCCGGCTCCCAGCGGATCAGCAGAAGGATCCATAAAGCTCATAATCCTTCTTTGCTGATGAGGAGAAAGCGCATTATAAACATAATCGGTAAAAAAACCGGCACCCAGATTTAATCCGAATACCGACAGCCCGATAAATATATCTTTCTTAAAAAAATAAATTCCTCCGGCAACCAGAATTAGGCAAACGATAAAAGGAAATGTTCCAAATAATGAAGAAAATGCTACTATTCCCGGAGACAATACGACGAACAAGCTGAAGAGGCTGATTCCTTTCCAGAATATGAGCGCTATAATTACGGCAATGATAATCAAGGACGTTCCCATATCCGGTTCCAATAAAACCAGGGCTACGGGTATAAACCCTATTGCAAGGCTGATTACAATGTCAAACAATGAATCGATATCGGTATTTCTGCGGCTTAAAAAAGCAGCCATGGCAAGCACGATTCCAATTTTAGCAAATTCGGAAGGCTGAAAACCCACTGCACCAAGATCCAGCCAGCTTTTTGCACCTGATGTTCTTCGACCTATTACTAGTACTAAAATAAGAAGGAAGAGGGAAAGCAGGTAGGCAGGCACCGAGATAGTTTTGAACGTGTTTGTGGGGAGAGAGTATAAGATAAAGAATACAATAATTGAAGCAATTGCCCAAACAAGCTGTTTTTCAAAATTTCCATGTGCAGTCGGATGATTTACAGTCGAGCTGTAGATTGCAGCCAATCCTATGCAAATGAGGATCAAAACAGGCAGAAATAAACCGAAATCAAATTTATCTCTTAGCTTATAATCAATCCTCAATTGAAGCTCCTATTATTTTTTCCTGAATTTTGGGCATCGTTTCTTCTTTTTCTTTATTAATTTTATCTTTCATCAAATAAGCTTCTATCATTTTTTTTACAATGGGTGCAGCCCAGGTAGCGCCAAACCCGGCATTTTCTACTACAACCGCAATTGCAATCTTCGGATCTTCATAAGGGGCAAACCCGATAAAGAAAGCATGATCTTTTCCATTGGGATTTTGCGCTGTCCCGGTCTTACCGGCAATTGTAATTTCCTTCATCTTAATTCCCGTTGCTGTGCCGGCTCCATTTACGACAAGAAACATTCCTTCTTTTACTATATCGAAAACTTTCTTATCAACCTTAACATTAATTTCGGGAAATGTTAAGGGAACCATTTTTGAAGTTTTATCATCCCAGTATCCTTTAACAATATGCGGTTGAAATGTTTTGCCGTCATTGGCTATCAATGCAGCGTATTGAGCCAGCTGAATCGGAGTAACGCTCACTTCTCCCTGCCCGATTCCCAAGCTTGCCATAATGCTCCGAGGCCAGTTCGGACCGTAAATCTTTTCATAATATTTTGAGTCCGGAATAAACCCCCCAACCTCCTCATCAATATCGATATCGGTTTTTTTATCAAACCCGAACCGCTTAGCATAATCAGACCAATGGTCCAAACCAACCTTATAAATTAAATTATAGAAGTAGGTGTTGCACGATTTTTCAATAGCGTGGACGACATTAAGAGATCCATGAACGCCATGGCATTTAAAAAACCTGCCGAAAGTAAATCCTCCTCCGCAATAAATCGTATTCTCCGTAGTAATTACTCCCATATCAAGACCGGCAATGGCACCGAGTATTTTAAAAGTTGATCCGGGAGGCTTCAAAGACATAGTAGCACGGTTAAATAAAGGTTTATCCGGATCATCGTACAGCTGCTTCAGGTACTCCTTGGAAGTAACATATGAAAACTGGTTCAGATCATAATTGGGTGCACTCAGCAATGCAATGACCTCACCTGTTTTAGGCTCAATAGCAACTGCTGCTCCCCTCTTACCTACAAATTCCTGCTCGGCAGCGAGCTGAACATCTGCATCAATCGATAAAATTAGGTCGTGGCCTTTAATTGAAGGAACATCTGCAGTCCCATTCTTAAATTTTCCGATTGCCTTCCTTCTTGAGTCAACCAGTATATAATTATATCCTTTTATACCTCTTAAAAGTTTTTCGTATGTTTTTTCCAAACCGGTATGGCCGACATAATCACCGGGTTCATAATAGTCATTTTCTTTTTCAAGCTGTGCAGGTGAAATCTCCTTAGAATATCCGAAAAAATGCGATCCCATAATTCCGGCTGGGTAGCCTCTCTGCATTTCAACTATATAATCTACTCCGGGAAGATGCTCTGAGTTTTCTTCCAGCCAGCTTACCACTTTAAAATCAATCCCCCTTCTAATCCTTATAGGTATATATTTTGAATAAATTCTGTTGTTATAAAGAATTTTTCGAATATAGCCCGGATTAACATCCAGCACTGCTTCGAGTATTTTATTAAGTTTTTCATCATAATAAGCAGGAGTAATTCTGAGAGTATATGCGGGAACATTGTTCACAATTACTTTCATATTCCTGTCATAGAAGATACCGCGCAAAGGGATCTGTTCGATAGGTTTAATGCTGTTTTCTGCCGCCTTCTCGTCGAATTTTTGATGCTGCACTATCTGCATTTGAAACAAACGGAAAAGGAAAACGGAGAAGCAGCCGATAACGATAAAGTAAACTATGGTTTTTCTGGTCTGCGACGCAAAATTATCGGATCTCATATAATTGCCTTATATCTAACCAAAACTTTTCCTCGGGCTAAAAATAACAACAGCGGTGCTTATTACAGCGGTATAGATTCCAGGAAATAATCCCTGCTCAAAAAAGCTTATAAAAATATTCCTGCTCAATTCAATTGTTGAAAAAAATGAGAAGATAAAAGAATCTATGGTTGCACACAGAAGGATAATCAAGGAGAAAATATATGAGCTTAAATAATAATCTCTTTTATTCTCATTTGAAAAATAGCCGGCAATAAAACCGGCCAATGCTTTAGTAAACATAACGCTGCCGAGCAAACTACCTGTAATCAAATCAAAAAAAAAGCCATAAACAAAACCTAAAACGGTACCATAGACTTGGCCGTTTTGGATTGTATAATAAACAAGCAGAATCAATATTAAATCAGGCACAACTCCATTAATTTCAACCAAAGGTATAATAGTAGTTTGTATAACTAATAGAGGAAAGAAAAGCAGGAGCGGGATTATATAACCGGTTCTCATATTATTGCCGGTTATAAAAATTTAATTCCAAATCGTTTTTCTGCTTGCTTTGAACAATTCCTACGACAAAAACATATTCTATACTCGCAAAGTCTATAAAAGGTTTCACTCTTACCTGGTTAAATATGCCTGTTTCCACATTGCTTATCCCCGCAACCAAACCAACAGGGAGAGGAACTGAAACAATTGAGCTTAATTCGGAGGTAACTATCCTGTCGCCCGGTTC
>DATKLQ010000319.1:0-24699 GCA_035542335.1 Ignavibacteriaceae bacterium
GATGAAGTTGTGAATAAGCTTGGACCCCTGGATCTGACTTATCCTTCCGACCGGGATGTTGTAAAAGAGAATATCGAAAAAAGAATTTCAAATGAAGCAGACGCCCTGCAATATGAATTCAGGGGAATAACCAAAACCGGAAGGACAGTGCATGTCGAGGTTTATGGTGCAAGAATGACATACCAAGGTAAGACTGCATTAATCGGAACCCTCCTGGATATTACAAAACGAAAAATTTCGGAATCGATGCTCCTTATGCTGTCGGAAGCGGTTAAACAGACTACAGGCTCGATCTGCATTACCGATTCCGATGCCAAAATAGAATATGTAAACCAGAGGTTTGAAGAGATTACCGGTTATTCTGCAGTCGAAATAATCGGAGAAAATCCAAGTTTGCTGATCCCGGAGAAGCAGACCCGGGAATCCTATGAAAGTATCTGGAGCACACTTAAAGCCGGGAATCCATGGTCTGGCGAGCTTCAGCATAAAAGGAAAAGCGGGGAAGTTTACTGGGTACACGCTTCGTTATCTCCCGTAAGAAATGCAGAAGGAGAAATAGTTCATTTTGTCTGCAATGAGGAAGACATTACCGCCCTGAAAAAAACCGAAGAAGAATTGAAGGAAGCCAAGAAAAAAGCGGAAGAGATGAACAGGCTGAAAACCGTTTTTCTCGCCAATATGAGCCACGAGCTCCGCACACCAATGATTGGAATTTTGGGGTATGCAGAATCTCTCTACAATGAGCTGGCAGGTTCGGACTTAAAGGAAATGGCCGGGATAATCCTTAAAAGCGGCAATCACCTGATGGAAACTTTGAATTTGATATTGGATCTCTCAAGAATTGAAGCAAACAAGCTGGATATTATCCTGAAAGAATTTAATATATCCAATATCGTGCTTGATGTCGTAAAGCTTTTTACCGTTGCGGCAAAAGAGAAATCACTGGTTTTGAACACGGTTATTAAGGACAGCAAAATATCCGCGCTGGTTGACAGGCGGATGTTTTCCCAGATTATTCAGAACTTGGTCGCGAATGCAATTAAATATACATCCAAAGGGGAAGTAAATGTCGAAGTAAATAAAGCAGTAATTGAAATTAATGATTTTGTTGAATTGAAAGTGAAGGATACGGGAATCGGTATTCCTTCCGAGAGCATACCAAAAATATTTGAACCGTTCAGGCAGGTCAGTGAAGGGTTAAACCGGAGTTACCAGGGCACAGGACTTGGATTAACAATCACGAAAAGGTTTGTCGAAATGATGAATGGTAAAATAATGGTTGAGAGCACCTTCGGGAAAGGTTCTGTTTTTTCAGTATACCTGCCGGCAGTTAAGTCTGGGCCTAAGACTGAGAAAAAGGAAAAAGAACTAAGAAGGGAGTACCACCCCGGGAGAGTTATATACGTTGCCTCGGAAAAGAAAGGTTCATATTCTGCCCCTGCTCCGGATCTATCTAAATTACCTGATATACTGCTCGTAGAAAACGATAATCCCTCCATAGGAATAATTACATTATATCTGCAGAACCTTTGCAAAGTAGATGTTGCAAAAGACGGCATGACTGCGGTGGAAATGGCTACTGAAAAATATTATAAAGCTATTTTAATGGATATAGATCTTGGGTTTGGAATGAATGGCCTGGAAGCTGCAAAGAGGATAAAGTCCCTTCCTCAGTACGTTAACACTCCGATTATTGCAGTAACCGCCTATGCTTTGATTGGCGATAAAGAAAGGTTTCTCGCTGAAGGATGTACACATTATATTTCTAAGCCGTTTACGAAAGATGAATTACAAAATTTAGTATCCCAAGTTTTAGTATAAAATTCTTAGATTTAAACGCATCAGGAATCCTCCGGAAAGATTTTTATTAGATTCTTTTCAAATAAGATTCTCAAATGCTTCCTCAAAATCTTTAAGGATCCACAAAGATGAACAATTTTTTAGCAAAAGGTATTTTAAATCGCTTAATGCGGATTGAAACGGCAATCTGGCTGTTGACGCTTTTGTTAATTTTCGGCTGGCCCCAATTGATTTCCAATCTTTTCAATGCGGGCTTTTTGCCACATATCCATTGTTATTTGGATACAACAAATCTTGTATGGCTCCATTTAATTTCGGATAGTGCAATAGGATTGTCATATATTGCAATCTCTGCAGCTCTTATCTATTTAGTACTAAAAGCAAAACGGGATATCCCTTTTCCATCTGTGTTCTTGGCCTTTGGCTTATTTATAATCAGCTGCGGGGCTACTCATATTATGGAGGTTTGGACACTTTGGAACCCGGTTTATTGGTTATCGGGGGGAGTTAAGCTTGTAACTGCCGCAGCCTCGGTTACAACTGCGGTTGCGCTGCCTTTTTTTATACCGAAAATTTTAAATTTAATAAAAAATGCAAAACTGGTGGAAGAAAATACTCTTCAGCTGGGGAAAATTAATCTGGAGCTGGAAAAACAGATAAGTGAAAAAGAACAGGCAGAAGAGCTGCTGAAAAAAACGCATGATGAGCTAGAAATAAGAGTCCGTGAAAGAACAAGCGAGCTGGAAAGAACCAATGCTGATCTCAGAGCTGAAATTCGCAGGCACGAAAAAACGCAGGAAATGTTAAAAGGCACGGAAGCGCGGCTTTTCAGCATGGTTAATTCTGCAATGGATGCCATCATTTCAATCAATTCCAGGCAATCCATACTGCTAATCAATGAAGCCGCGGAGAAAATGTTTCTGTGCAAAGCCGACGAGGTGATGGGGACATCAATCCTAAAGTTTATTCCCGAACCGTTCATATATCTCCTCATGGAACAAACCAATCAGGATGGAGCCGGTTCAGCTAAAACCTCGAAAGAAAAGCTTAGCTCAATAACCGGGATCAAAAGCAGCATGGAGCAATTTCCTATTGAAGTATCAATTTCCCAGGTGGAGATAGCAGGTGAAAAACTTTATACGCTTATTTTAAGGGATATAACCGGCAGGAAAAAAACTGAAGAAAAGATTGAAGCCTCGCTTAAAGAAAAGGAGGTTCTGCTTAAAGAGGTACATCACCGGGTAAAAAATAACCTGCAGATAATCTCAAGCCTTTTGAATCTGCAGTCAAATTATATTGAGGATAAGGAAGCTCTTGAAGTCTTCAAGGAAAGCCAGAACCGGGTAAAGTCCATGGCTTTAATCCATGAGAAATTATATCAGTCGGGTAATCTTTCCCAAATTAATATAAAGGATTATATAAAAGATCTTTCGGCAAAATTATTTTCATCCTACCGGCACGAATCAAAGAATATTCAATTGAATTTAAATATAGAGGAGACTACTCTTGAAGTTGATAAGTGCATTGCGGTCGGTTTAATTTTAAATGAATTAATCTCAAATTCACTTAAGCATGCGTTTGCAGATAGATCCAAAGGAAAACTAAATATTGATTTTAACCGAAAGGAGGATAAACTAATACTTATTGCCGCGGATAACGGGGTTGGATTTCCTCAAGATTTTGATTTCCAGAATACCGAGACTTTAGGACTGCAGCTTGTTTTTTCATTAATTGATCAGCATAGGGGAACAATCGAATATGATAAATCGGAAGGAGCTAAATTTAAAATAACTTTAAATATAAATTGATTGCTTCCCCGGAATTGATCAGAATCCCTGGATTTTTGCATATAATCAAAATAATGGTTTATTGTTAAAGGCGGTTTAAAATTCAGAAAAATCATTTGAAAAATTGATTTTTTCATTTTATAGCTATAAATTAAGACTCAATTTTCAAAGAGAGAGCCAGTGACCCCGGATTTAATCAAACCATGCACTTGTGATTATACAAAGTGCATAGATTGCGACCTTTTTGAAGAATGCCCCGCTAAGGAATTTATCGCTGAAGGAAAATCACGCATGTGGTTCCCAATCTATATGGCTGCTCTTTTCGCCGGTCTGATTTATTTCTTTATTTTATAAAAATCTCACTAGATAACCATCATCCGGATATTATCCCTACAGAAATTAAACAACTTTCAAAAAGCATTTATTATCATTTTAAAAATTTTCAACTGAATAAGTTGAATAGAGAATGCTTCTAAATAGAGAGTTTATCGGCAGGAATAAATTGTTTTTTCCACCTCTTTGTCGAAGCTCAGAGAGGGGCTGATTAAATTATCTTCGAGAGGGAGTTCTATAACAAAAGCTGTTGTACCATTTGTATCTATTTTAAGCAGCCCATGATGCTGATCTGCAATTGAAGAGACCAGCTTCAAACCGAGTGAATCGTTATTTTTAAAATCGAAAGAATCCGGCAGGCCTATTCCGTTATCTTTTATCGATAATATTAATTTTTGATTCTCTTGAAAATTAAGGTACAGGTAAATTTCTCCCCTTCTTTTATCAGTGAATGCATATTTAAAGCAATTGGTAATCAGCTCCGTAGCGCAAAAGCCTAAAGAGACTGCCGGACCAAAATTAGGTCAAAGTTCTTAATAAAGGAGTTTGTGATTAATTACCCAACCCAATTTTCCGCCAAACTCTCTTCAGGGATATCGAGGCGAGGATGAACATTAGTCTTTACGCAAATTACCGGTACAGTGGAAAACTTCAGAACTTTTTTAGTAACATTGCCTGCAAGCAGATGACTTAAGTTCGTCCACCCGTGAGTAGCGATAATAATAATGTCTATGCTGCTCTCTTTGACATACTTAATTATTTCCTCGCATGCCTTCCCGGTTCTTATAATTCTTTTAATCTCAATTTCCGCATTGGAATATTTATTAATGAACCTCTCCATTTCTTCCTCTGCATTTAATATCCGTTCTCTTTCGATTCTTAAGATGTAATCGCCTTCATTCAAAAGAGAATGGACCGATGATTCTAGAACATGCAGTACATGAAGAACCGATAATTTTTTTTTGATGAAATTGAGGGAGAATTCGTAAGCCAGGGCAGAATTTTTAGAAAAATCAGTAGGGATTAGGATATTTTTGAATGAATCCATAATTGCGCCTCCTTGATTTTTTATTCTTTTTGCAACCGCAGTTCATAGCAGCAATGATAATTTGTGGGAAACTTCGTTCAGATCATACGGTTTATAGAAAATACTGTTTACATACTTTCTTATTTTGGAATCGAAATCTTTTATTTGATTCTTAAATACATAAGTAAGTATTATAGGAAAGCCTGCTTTATCGGATTTAATTTTCCTGCATAGCATTTCAATTTTATCGGAGGGTTCGCTGTCTAAAATTAAAAGATTAAAGTTCGAATTTTCTACCAGTGTATTAACAACATTAATGTCTGTTGTTGTAGTTACATTATAATTATTCTGTAAATACATCAGAAGACTGAAACACATATTAAAATCGGTGCTGTAGAATACTATATTTTTCATCTGCTTATAAATAGAATTGGTTACGGAGATAATGCTCCGCTTCACCGATAGTCTATTTATGTGCCATAATATTCAGAGCACGTCAAAACAGGTTGAGTTTAAAATATTTAAGATTTAGTAAAAAAGCGAAGTTGCAATCTGATTATTGAAAAGAGCAGCCTGCACTCTTCTCGCAACTGAAAAATGAAATGATCTTATTTTTTGGAACTGGGAATAATATGAAAATTTTCCCCTAAAAGCTAAAACTTTTTACAATTAGGTGCGAATTTAAAAGAAAGGAAATTTCCGAGGTGTTGAAAGTTTATACTTTTATATTTAATTCCTTAAGTTTTCTATACAGTGTCGAAAGACCTACCTGGAGTATTTCAGCCGTCTTTTCTTTATTAAATTGATTAGTCTCCAGTGCCCTCATAATCAAATCTTTTTCGAATTTCCTGACTGAATCGTCTAGGGACCCTGCTTTGCTTATATCCAGGAATGAATTATCGGATTTGAATGTCGAAGGCAGATCATGCATTGTAATAAAATCTCCTTTGCAAAATATTACGGCCCTTTCGATAATATTCTCAAGCTCCCGCACTTCACCTTTCCATTCATAGCTCATTAAAGCTCTCATTGCCTGGTTGTCTATTCCTTTTATATTTTTCTTCATCTCTTTCCGGTATTTGTCAAGGAAATGATCGGCAAGTACGGGGATATCTTCTTCCCGGTCTTTTAAGGAAGGGAGGTGTATTTCTATTACATTTAACCTGTAATATAAATCTTCCCTAAATCTGTTGGATTTTACATCTTCTTTAAGATCGCGGTTGGTAGAAGCAATAAATCTTACATTTACCTTAAGCGGTGCCGTTGTCCCGACAGGTGTAAATTCTTTTTCCTGGAGCACTCTTAAAAATTTAACCTGAAGTCCTAGCGGGAGCTCACTTATCTCATCAAGGAATAAGGTGCCTCCCTCTGCTGCTTTAATATAACCTTCTTTATCCGAAATGGCACCGGTAAAAGCCCCCTTTTTATGTCCAAACAGTTCGCTTTCAATAAGGTTTTCGGAAATTGCACCGCAATTTACCGGTACAAAAGTTTTATTTTTTCTTTTGCTCTTATAATGAAGGGCACGAGCAATCAATTCCTTTCCCGTTCCGCTTTTCCCTGTTATTAATACCGTACTATCGGTTTCTGCAACAGTATTAACCATGTCAAATATATTTATTATTTGAGGAGATTTGCCGACAAGGTTTTCGAAATCATAATTACGCTGAATTTCCTTGCGAAGGACTTGGTTTTCCAATAGCAGTTCCTTAATCTCAAATAATCTTTTGATTTTAATCAGTATCTCATCGAATTCAATCGGTTTTAATATATAGTCGCTTGCCCCGGCTCTTAGTGCCGAGATTGCAGAGTCAAGAGAACCGTATGCGGTAATTATTATAACGTATGTTTGAATATTTAATTTTTTAACTTCTTCCAGGAGCCGTATCCCTTTCATTACCGGCATCTCAAGATCAGTGATTACCAGATCGAAAGGCTCCTGGAGAAGCTTGTCTAATGCAGCTTTGCCGTTAGCTGCTTCTTCAACGGTGTAGCCCTCTTTTTTAAGCACATATGAAAGTGATTCCCTGATTATTTCTTCATCGTCTACAACAAGAATTCTTTCGCTCATTACTATCCTTAATTGCTGTTGACAGGTAGGGTTATTATAAATGTGGTGCCGACACCAAAATTGGTTTTCACTTTAATATCCCCCTGGAAACTTTTTATTATCCCGTAGCTTACCCATAAGCCTAGTCCGGTTCCTTTTCCTTCTTTTTTAGTGGTGAAAAATGGCTCAAAAATTTTAGGCATGTTTTCTTCTTTAATTCCCGTACCGTTATCATAAAAAGTTAAAACCAGCTCTTCATGATTAAGGGAGGATTTAATGGAAATAAGCTGCTCTTTTTTATTGCTTTCAGTAAGGGCATCAACTGCATTTAAAAGAATATTTACAAATACCTGCTGAATCTGATCAGCAACGAGGGGCAGCGGAGGAATATTTTGATCAAGATCCAATTGAAAATATACATCTTTAGCTTTTGCCCCAACCTTAATTATCTCGACAGCTTCTTTAATATTTTTGTTTATATCGATCAGCTGCAATTCATAATTCGATGGCCGTGAAAAATCAACTAGATCCCTGATAATTTTTGAAATCCGGGTGATCTGGTTTTTTACGAGTTCAAGCTTTTCTTTTACAAGGTCGTCAGTAGTATATCTTTGGGATACCTGCACCAGTGCGGATATTGATGCCAGAGGGTTCCCCACTTCATGTGCAATTCCTGCAGCCAAAGTACCCATGCTTTCCATTTTCTGTGTATGGACAAGCTGCTTTTCCAGGGTTCTTTTCTCGCTTAAATCCCTGTGAATTCCGAAATACCCTTCAAGCTTCCCTTCAGGATTTATTATCGGGGAAATCAGCAGCTGGGTATGGAACGGTTCGCCGTTCTTCTTTTTATTTTCTACTTCCCCAACCCAAACTTTTCCACTGGAGATAGTGCTCCACATCTGTTTCCAAAACTTTTTCGATTGTCTTCCGCTTCCGAATATAGAAGGATTTTTTCCGATCAGCTCATCAGGTGAATAACCGCTTGCAGTAATGAATGCCGGATTCACATAAATCATTTTCCCTTCTTTATCTGTAATCTGAAGAGGGTTCACGGTATGTTCGGCAACATAATAAAAACGAAGAAGATCCATTTCCATTTTTTTCTCTTCGGTAATATCCCTAGCCAAAACAAAGCAGTATTCCGGTTTAATAATCCCGTTCTCCGTGTATGGCTTTAAGAACAAATTGACTGACAATATTGAATCCGTCGTTTGAAATCTGCATGGAATGGTCATCGCAGTGTTTTCAGCCAGACATTTTTTAAAAATTTGCTCGGTTTTTGTGATGAATGAAGAATCGATAATTGAAAAGAAATCTAATCCTTTTAGATCTTCGGAAGTTTTTTTCAGATTACCGGAAACGGATTTGTTTGTTTCCAATATTTTCCCGTCTCCGGAAAGAATAAAACACATTCCTTGAAAATTATCAAATAAATCGAAGGTAAAAGTAAATTTCGACTGCATTAAAATATAATCTTGATTTTCTGCAAATATAAGCTATTGTAGTTACTGAATAAAGGAATAATAAAAGAGGATCTTCATGAAGAAACACTTGAACTGGTTAGTCCCGGTTCAAGAGATATTCTTTAAAATCTGAGAAATTATTTGATATTTTTTCCGCCAATTTTTTCTTTTTTAAACATGCTTTCAAAACCTCGGGCATTTCAATCTCTCCGCCGACGGCAGTTTTAACGGTATCAATAAATTTGGCAGGATGTGCCGTTTCCAGAATCATTCCGTTATAATTATTTATCTTAATTTCATTTGTAAATTTCTTCAATGCAAGGTAGCCCACTGCGCCGTGGGGATCCATAATATAATTGAATTTTGCCTTAATTTCTTTTATCGCATCCACCGTAAGTTTGTCGGAAAAACTTTCGCTGAAAATAACTTTGCCGACTAATTTATGATCATTTCCCAGCAAATCTATAATCCTGAAAAAGTTGCTAGGGTTGCCGACATCCATTGCATTAGATAAAGTTTTAACAGATGGCTGCGGTATAAATTTACCTGATCTTAAAAATGATGGGAATATATCATTTGCATTTACAGCTGCGGCAAATTTATAAACCGGGAGTCCCATTTTGTAAGCAATGAGCCCCGCAGTCAGATTCCCGAAATTCCCGCTTGGAACGGAAAATATCAGGGATTTGTTTTTATCTTTAAGCTGAGCGTAGGCAGAAAAATAGTAGAATGCCTGGGGCAGCAGCCTTGCAATGTTTATCGAATTTGATGAAGACAACATCATCTTCTTATTTAGATCTATATCTGCAAAAGCCGACTTTACCAAAGACTGGCAGTCGTCGAAAGTACCGTCTACTTCCAATGCGGTCACATTTCCGCCGTAAGTGGTAATCTGCTTTTCCTGCATTTTGCTTATCTTGCCGCTCGGGTACAGCAGTACGATTTTTATTCCCGGCATTTTATAAAAAGCACTGGCTACTGCACTCCCTGTATCACCTGAAGTTGCTACTAAAATGGTTATATCTTTCGTCTCATCTTTAACGAAAAAGGAAATTAAGGAAGCGGTAAACCTGGCACCGAAGTCCTTGAATGCCATGGTAGGTCCATGGAATAATTCAAGTACAAAAAGATTTTGATCAAGCCTGATAAGAGGGGAAGAGAAGGTATAGGTTTTATCAATTAAATTTTTTAAATCTTCATCGGAAAGATCAGGGGAGAAAAATAGACGGGATAGTTCGAATGCAATTTCATTGAAATTTAAGGAACTTATTCTCTTCAAAAAATCTTTCCCGGCAGCCGGAATTCTTTCCGGCATAAAAAGGCCGCCGTCTTCAGGAATACCCTTTAAAACAGCTTCTTTTAAAGATACAGATATGTTTTTATTTTTAGTGCTGTAAAAGTTCATATACTATTCTATAATGTGCGGTCCTTTTTTATTAATTTTAGAAATGAAAAGATCGGTTTCAATATTCATTCCGATTAGAACTTCTCTCATTTCAATTCCTATTTTATTTGCTAATCTTTCGGAAGTGCTTAAAGCAAAAATAGAAGGGCCGGAACCTGAAATGCTGCATCCCAGTGCTCCTGCGTCCATAGCGGCTTTTTTAATCTCGTAAAATCCCGGAATAAGCAGGGAGCGGGAAGGTTCGATAATCACATCTTTCATTGAACGGGAAATAAGATCCATATCCTTCTTCATCAATCCGGCTACCAGCCCTGCGATGTTGCCCCACTGCTGAACTGCATCGGAAAGAAGAATCTGCTTCTTCAGTAATCTCCTAAGATCTGAAGTATTGAGCTCCAGGTGAGGATGAACGATTGTACAATGAATATTTTCCGGAACCTCAATACTGATTACATCCACCGGATCTATGCTTCTCACCAGAATAAAACCTCCCAGCAGACTGGCAGATACATTGTCTGCATGAGGCCTTCCCCCAGAAGTTAATTTCTCTCCTTCCAATGCAAAAGGTAAAAGTTCCGACTTTGAAAGAGGTCTGCCTAATAATTCATTGAAGGCAAAAACAGCTGCAACAGCGCTGGCCGCGCTTGATCCCATTCCGCTTCCGATGGCCATTTTCTTATGAATAACTATGTCAAGTCCTTTATTAAATTTTAAGTAGTCCGCTAATGCAATCAGCGCCCGGCCTGCAGTGTTCTTGGCAGGATCGTTCGAGAGTTTTTTCTCCGCTCCGGTTATCTTTGAAATTTTTATTCCGCCGTTCTCTTTTATTTTCAGGCTTACTTCATCTCCGGGTTTATTTAATGCAAATCCCATTATATCGAATCCGCAGCTGACGTTTGTTACCGAAGCAGGGGCGAATGCTTTAATCTCTTTTTTCATTTATGATTTATAGGTTTATTATCTTTTAGATGCAATAAATAATTAAATTTATTTTACCAATCTAAAAAAAATTCGTTTTATATTTTAACTCTGGTTCGCCAGGAACCCTTTACCGGCTGTTTGTCTATGCTCACCATTTATACGGTTAGTGACTTTAAAAATGAAGGCAAATGGGGAAAAGTTCATTAATTTTTAAAGATTATATATCGCTCTAATAAATTTTTATGCAAAAAAGTGCATAATTTATGTATAAAATAAGGAATAATATGAATTTTCTCTTGATTAATTGCAGGAAAAATCTATATTAATGATTGAAATTGATTCTTTGTTTAACAAAATTTTACAAAGAACCGCTGCTGTTCGCAAGACCAAGAGTAGTCAAGCCAAAATCTTGCTATTATCTTATCAGGACTTAAAATTCTAATATGCTGCAAACATATTCCTTAGGAGAAATGTATGCTGGAACTTGACGAAAATAATTTGAATGACAGAGAGAATAAGATTCAGAATGCTGCAGGCAGAGGGATGTATAATCCCCAGCTCGAGCACGACGCCTGCGGAATGGGATTCGTTGCAGACATTAAAGGCAGGAAATCTAGAAGCATTATTGATAAAGGATTGGATGTTTTAAAAAACTTGGAACACCGCGGAGCTGTTGGTGCAGACCCTTATACGGGGGACGGTTCAGGTGTGCTAATTCAGATGCCGGATAAGTTTATAAGAAAAATAGCGGCTTCAAAGGGTATTTCACTTCCGAAAGAGGGCAGGTACGGGGTTGGAGTAATGTTTTTTCCTCAGAATGCCGTTTTAAGGAGATCGGTTGAGACAATAGTAGAAAAAATTGTTATCGATGAGAATCAGCAGTTCCTGGGATGGAGAGACGTCCCGGTCAATCCGGATGTACCCGGAGAAGGTGCTAAGCTGATGCAGCCCTTTATCCGCCATTGTTTTATAGGTGCCGATAAAAGGATAAAAACGCAGGATGAATTTGAAAGAAAACTTTATTTGATAAGAAGAATTATCGATCACAGGATTAGAACGGAGTTGAAATTAGACAGGAGTAAGTATTATGTCCCTTCCTTCTCAAGCAAAATTTTAGTTTACAAGGGAATGCTTTTAGCCCAGCAGCTTACAGCTTATTATAGAGATCTAATGGATCCGGATATGGTTTCGGCTATGATCATGATTCATTTGAGATTTTCTACGAATACTTTTCCTACATGGGATCTTGCACATCCATTCAGAATGATTGCACACAACGGTGAAATTAATACTCTCCGCGGAAATAAAAATTGGATGGAAGCTAGGCAGGCCGTAATGGAGTCTCCTTATTATGGCAAGGATCTGAAGAGGATGCTTCCAATAATTATGGAGGGGCAAAGCGATTCGGCTACATTTGATTCTGTGCTCGAATTGCTTGTGATGAGCGGGAGGAGCCTCCCACATGCAATGATGATGATGATCCCTGAAGCTTGGTCAAAGAATGATTTGATGGATCAGGTTAGAAAATCATTTTACGAATACCATGCAACTATGATGGAGCCCTGGGACGGACCGGCTGCTGTTGTTTTTACGGATGGTAATGTAATCGGGGCTACACTCGACAGGAACGGTCTCCGGCCTGCCCGGTACGTCATTACAAAGGATGACCTGGTAGTATTAACTTCGGAAGCAGGGACTATGATTGTAGAGCCCGGAAATATAAAAGCCAAGGGAAGGCTCCAGCCGGGGAGAATGTTTCTGCTTGATCTTGAAAAAGGGAAAATACTTGATGATGAAGAAGTTAAAAAGGAGATTATCAATCAGAAACCGTACGGTAAGTGGGTAGAAGATAATATGCTGAAATTCAGTCAGCTCCCGGATCCGCCGTTTACACATCCGATAGACCATGAAACTGTCTTGCAGAGACAGAAAATTTTCGGGTATACGAAAGAAGATGTTTCGATGGTAATAAGACCGATGTGTATTAATGGTGAAGAAGCAGTAGGATCCATGGGTACTGATGCAGCTCTGGCTGTTTTATCTGAAAATGCACAGCCGCTTTTCAGGTATTTTAAACAATCTTTTGCACAGGTAACAAACCCTCCGATTGATGCAATAAGGGAAGATCTGGTAATGGAGCTGACGACTTACTTGGGCCCTGAGCAGAATTTATTGTCGGAAACCCCGCTTCATGCACACCGTATTGAATTGAATCATCCGCTGCTGTCAAATTCACAGCTTGAAAAATTAAGAAACATAACCAAGGGTCATTTTAAATCAACGAATATCCCGATTCTTTTTGATTCTACATTGAGGCATAACATGCGGGAAAGGCTGGAGCAGGTTTGTAAAGAAGCGGTTTCTGCCGCAAAAGAAGGTGTTTCCCTTATAATTCTAACTGACAGAGGTGTTGATGAAAATTTGGCCGCAATCCCAAGCTTATTAGCCGTTTCCGCGGTTCATCATTCTTTGATTAAAACCGGGCTCAGAACGAAAACAAGCATTATCATCGAGAGCGGTGAGCCGAGAGAAATTTTTCATTATGCTCTCCTTTGCGGATACGGGGCAAATGCAATAAACCCGTACCTTGCTTATGAAACAATTTCCGATACTTTCCGTGCAGGTTATTTACCTGAAGTTGAAACTTATGAACTTGCAAAGAAAAATTTTGTGAAAGCCGTGAACAAGGGACTAGTAAAAATTTTTAGTAAGATGGGAATTAGTACACTTCAATCATACTGCGGTGCGCAGATTTTCGAAGCTGTCGGGCTCGATACTGAAATAGTCAATAAATACTTTACTGGAACAGCTACACGTGTTGAAGGATTGAGCCTGGAAATGCTCGAAGAGGAGACGGTAAGAAGACATAAAGCTGCGTATGATATTTTATCAAATCCGTATTCGCTTCCGGCTGGGGGAATTTATCATTACCGCAGGGACGGCGAGCATCATCTCTGGAATCCTCTTACAATATCGAAACTGCAGCTAAGTACTCAGAGAAGCGACTATAAAACATTTAAAGAATATTCGGAACTGATTAATAATCAGAATAAAAATCATGTTACAATAAGAAGCCTTTTTGATTTGGATACATCAGCCGAGATAGTTCCGATAGAAGAAGTTGAACCGGCGTCTGAAATTGTAAAGCGGTTTGCTACGGGTGCGATGAGCTTCGGTTCAATCTCCTGGGAGGCTCATACCTCTCTTGCATTGGCAATGAATAAGATTGGAGGCAAGTCAAATACAGGTGAAGGCGGGGAGGATCCGAAAAGATATATTCCTCTTGAAAGTGGAGAAAGCCTTCGTTCAGCAATTAAGCAGGTTGCTTCCGGAAGATTCGGCGTTACGGCAAATTACCTGGTTAATGCAGATGAGCTTCAAATAAAAATGGCGCAGGGAGCTAAACCCGGGGAAGGCGGTCAATTGCCGGGGCTTAAAGTAGATAAAATTATTGCAAAAACCCGTTTTAGTACACCTGGCGTAACCTTAATTTCTCCTCCTCCGCATCATGATATTTATTCAATTGAAGATCTCAAGCAATTAATATTTGATTTAAAAAATATTAATCCTAAAGCCAGGATCAGTGTGAAACTGGTTTCGGAAGTCGGAGTAGGTACAGTTGCTGCCGGAGTAGCAAAAGCACATGCGGATCATATTTTAATCAGCGGACATGACGGCGGAACCGGTGCAAGCCCAATTGCTTCGATCCAGCATGCAGGTACGCCCTGGGAAATCGGGTTGAGTGAAACTCACCAAATTTTAATGCTTAACGGGCTGCGTGATAGAGTTTACATTGCGGTTGACGGACAAATGAAAACCGGCAGAGATGTAGTTATTGCAGCCTTGCTGGGAGCTGAGGAATTCGGATTTGCTACAGCCCCACTTGTAACCCAAGGCTGTATCTTGATGCGTAAATGCCATCTGAATACTTGTCCGGCCGGCGTTGCTACGCAGGATCCCGAACTTCGTAAAAGATTTGCCGGCAAACCTGAATATGTAATTAATTTTATGTTTTTTATTGCCCAAGAAGTTAGAGAATACATGTCTGCTATTGGATTTAGAAAATTTAATGATATGATCGGGAGAACCGAAAAGGTTATTCCTCAAAGATTACATAATCATTGGAAAGCACGAGGACTTGATTTAAGCAAGCTTTTATTTAAGCCCGAGCCGATTTATCCGACAAATCCTTACAGAACAAAAGGACAGGACCATGGACTTGAATACCAGATTGATCATGAGTTAATCAAAATCGCTCAACCTGCCCTTGAAAAGGGAAAGCACATAGATATTGCAATGCCTGTTAAGAACACAAACCGTACGGTAGGTGCGATGCTTTCAGGAGAGCTTGCCAAGAAATACGGGGACCAAGGTTTACCCGACAGAACTATACTGATTGAGATGATTGGAACTGCCGGGCAGAGTTTCGGGGCATTTCTTGCGAAGGGTATTGAATTGAAGTTGACCGGAGAATCAAATGATTACACCGGAAAAGGATTATCAGGCGGGAAATTGATTATTAAAGTGCCGGATGGAATTACCTATGATCCGGCAGAAAATATTATTATTGGCAATACCTGCTTATACGGTGCTACTGGCGGAGAAGCTTATATTAATGGTGTAGCTGGAGAAAGGTTTGCAGTACGAAATTCGGGCGCATATGCAGTAGTGGAAGGAGTCGGCGATCATGGCTGTGAGTATATGACCGGCGGAATAGTTGTTGTACTCGGCAAAACAGGAAGGAATTTCGCGGCAGGAATGTCAGGCGGAATTGCGTATGTCTGGGATCCGAAAAATCAATTTATGAAATATATAAATAAGCAAATGGTAGATGTTGAAACAATCATAAATGAAAATGATTTTTATGAAGTAAAAAATTTAATTTACAAGCATTTCGAGTACACTGAATCAAAACGGGCTAAACAAATCCTGGATAACTGGGATGAAGAAAAAAACAGTTTCTGGAAGGTTATGCCGGGAGAATACAAGATAGCTCTTCAGAAACTGGAAGAGGAAAAAGCATCCGAAACTTCAGCCGAGCTGCAGAAACGCAGCCGCGAAGAGATAGAAGCGGAGGCAGCCAATGGGTAAACCTACCGGATTTAAAGAATATAAAAGAGCTAAACCTCTAGTTGATCCGATCGAAAAAAGGATCCTGCATTACAAGGAGTTCGAGCATAACTTTACCCGGGAACAAGCTAAAGTTCAAGGAGCAAGATGCATGGATTGCGGCATTCCCTTCTGTCATGGAGATACAGGCTGCCCGGTTCAAAATTATATCCCTGAATGGAACGATCTTATTTACCGGGAACATTGGAAAGAAGCTCTGGATAATCTTCATTCTACAAATAATTTTCCTGAATTTACCGGAAGGCTTTGTCCGGCTCCCTGTGAAAGTGCCTGCGTGCTCGGTATAAATGATCTCCCTGTTACAATAAAATCAATTGAACGGGCTATTATTGACAGGGGATTTGAAGAAGGATGGGTTGTACCCCGGCCTCCGAAAGTATTAACAGGAAAAAAAGTCGCAATAGTCGGAAGCGGTCCTGCAGGTTTGGCTGCTGCACAGCAATTAGCCCGCGCAGGGCATTCTGTTACAGTCTTTGAGAAGAATGATAAACCTGGAGGTTTGCTCAGGTATGGAATTCCGGACTTCAAACTTGAAAAATGGATCATCGACCGAAGACTGGAACAGATGAAAGCAGAGGGTGTTGTTTTTAAAACCAGTACTAATGTAGGCGTAACTTTTCCCGCGGAGGATCTTTTAATAAACTTTGATGCTGTAATTTTGTCCGGCGGTAGCGAAAAACCGAGAGACATTCGGATTCCCGGAAGAGATTTGAAAGGTATTTATTTTGCGATGGAGTTCCTTCCGCAGCAGAATAGAGTGAATGCTGGCGAAGAGATAAAAAATCAAATTACTGCTAAGGGGAAGAATGTAATAATTATCGGCGGGGGAGATACCGGATCGGATTGCGTAGGGATATCCAACCGGCAGGGTGCAAAATCTATAACTCAGCTTGAAGTACTCCCTCAGCCGCCGCAAATGCGTCATTCTTCTACTCCCTGGCCTAACTGGCCGCTGATGCTGCGTACTTCTTCGAGTCATGAAGAAGGCGTTAACAGGAAGTGGAGCATAAATACAAAAGAATTTAAAGATAATGGGAAAAGGGAAGTAGGTGCTTTACTCTGTAATGAAGTAAAATTTGAAGACGGAAAATTTATCGATTTACCCGGAACTGAATTCGAATTGAATGCAGATTTGGTTTTAATTGCGGCAGGTTTCGTTCATCCTTTGCATGAAGGATTATTAAGCCAGCTAAAGAATAAGGGTCTTGAGCTCGACGGCAGGGGGAATATTAAAGCATCTTTTGGTGATTCACCCGATCCTTGTAAAACTACGTTGAATAAAGTATTTGCCTGCGGCGACATGAGAAGAGGGCAATCCCTTATTGTATGGGCAATTGCGGAGGGAAGAAAATGTGCCGAAGCCGTTCATAGAAGCTTAATGAAAGTGAAGCAGAAGAATCTTGCCGTCGGTACATCGGTGAAACCTATGTCGATAATGTGAAGATATAAGCCCTTTATTTGTTTAAACCCTTCTTTCACTTTAATTTTACTCAGAAGGTTATTTTTTACTTTTGAGTAATTTTTATGTTTGTTTATAAGAAAAAGATAAATTTCTTCGATTGCGATCCCGCCGGAATTCTTTTTTATGGACGTGTGTATGAATTATGCCATTCTGCCTATGAAGCGATGATAGAAAGCTTCAATCTGAGGGAAGACTATTGGACAAATGAAAATTATGCCGTTCCTATAATTTCAAGTGAAGCCAAGTATCTTAAGCCAATCAAAAACGGTGATGAAATTATGGTTGAAATTAAAGTCTTAAGGCTTAAAACCTCTTCGTTCGAATTGCTATATGATTGCAAAAACAAAAAAGGGGAGAGTTGTGCCAGTGTGAAAACTGTTCATGTCTTTATTGATAAAAAAAACTGGACAAAAACAGGAATGAGTAATGAATTGAGCAGTCGTTTTTCCGATCATTTGAATGAAAAGTAATTCCGTAAAACACAAATCTTTAATGTGCCTGTTATTGTAAAAGAATTCCCGTTTAATCATTACTGCCAAAATAAATTTGCCTCGCAGCCGCTGTCCGATCTTCAGCCGCTGCGATTTATTTTTCGCGGAATAGTTCACGTATTTTCTCACGTTCAAGTTTTCCTAATTGGGTTTTAGGCAGCTCAAGCACAAAAATAATATTTTTAGGAATTTTAAAAGATGCAATTCTATTCTTTAAGAAATTTTTTAATTCTTTTTCAGATAATTTTTCTGTAGGCTTCAGCACCACTGCTGCAGAGACTGCTTCTCCCCATTCATTGTTCGCAATCCCTACAACTCCGGCTTCATTAACCTTTGGATGAGCCGATATTTCCTTCTCTATTTCAGCCGGACTAATATTCTCTCCGCCCGACACAATCAAATCATCTCTTTTGGATTCAACAAACAGATAACCTTCGCTGTCAATGTACCCGATATCTCCCGTAAAATAAAATTTATCTTTAAACGTATTTGCATTTCCCGTTTCATCTTTACCCGTTCTGCCGTCAGGCAGATAGCCTTTCATTAGTGCAGGGCTCTTGACTATTATTTCACCTTCATCGCCGATTAAAATTTTATTCGGCGGGATTTCTTTTCCCGAAGCAGCCGGCTTTTGCTTCACTTCTTCAGTATCCATAAATGATATGAAAGAAGAAGTTTCCGTTGAACCGTAAACTTTTGCAATCTTCCAGCCCTCCCTAATTGAATGCAAGACCAGCTCATTGCTGAAAAATCCTCCTCCAAGCAGGGCAGTTCTCAATTCCTTCGGCGGAATAATATTTTCTTCGACAAATCCTTTTAATTGATTAGAAACCAATGAGATCAGAGTAGGATGAAATTTGTCAATGCAGTAAATCAGATCATTATAAGAGAGTGAATCAGGTATTACAATTGAAGCCCCGAATATTAAAGTCCGTATAATAATTGAGAATCCCCCGATATGGTAAAAAGGGAGGGATGCCAGCCAGCGGTCAGCGGAGGTTTGCCTGAGTACTTTATTCCCGATAACAGCACTTTGGATCAGATTTTCATAACTAAGCATCACTCCTTTCGGTTCCCCTGATGACCCGGAAGAAAAAATGACAACGGCGGTATCATCGCCCCTGATCTGATCGACAAAAAAATTTTCCGTATTTATCTCTTTTTCCGGAAATGGAAAAGTAATGGTATTCCTTCTGGAAAAATCGAAACTCTCCGAAACACTGCTGTTGATAAAAAGAAATTTAGCTCCAGAAAAATCAATTAATTCTTCGAGATCCTTCTCCGTCGATCTTATATTGAATATTACCGGAACAGCCCTGCAATTCCAAAGAGCAAGGAGAAGCGGAATAAAATCCGGATTATTATCGCTGATGACCGCAGCGTAATCACCCGGATTTACTCCCAGTTTTTTAAGGGTAGAATAATTTTTATTTGCTTCATTGATTAAAGCCGAATAGCTGAAGATTCTTTTTTCAGTTATAACGGCCTGCGATTCTGGATTGTGTTCAGACAGCTTGGAAACTATCATTTTAAATCTTTATTTAATATAATTTTACCGTTTCGAACGGGGTCCGGATCGGGAATCAGATCTTTTTCGAAGCAAACCCCTGTATTTAATCCGTGAGCAATTTCATGATTTACGACCGATGCTGTAAAAACAGCCGAAGCTTTTCCAATTGCAGATTCAAAAGAAGATGTGACGACAGTTTTTATGGAATTCGCTTCCGCAGCATCAATTATCTTTAGTGCCGGTATTAATCCGCCAAGCATCATCGGTTTTAAAATTAAAAAATCGGCTGCTCTTTCCGATATAAAATTTACCGCATCACTTTCCGTCCTGATTGATTCATCTGCCGCTAAAGGAATTCCCGCAGATTTTTTCAATTCAATAAAATCATTTATTCTGTTTACAGGCTTGCCTTTGCTCGACCAAGCCGGAACGGGTTCGTCTTGGCTCAGCCAAGCCGGAACGGGCTGTTCAATATATTCAATATTCAGATTCTTTAGCTTCTCCAGCTTCTCTTTTGCTTCACCCAGCTCCCATTTCCCGTTTACATCCAGCCTGATTTTTATATAACTTCCGAGGGAATCCCGGACGGCTTTAATGATTTCATATTCTTCATTGAAATCATCTCTCCCAATCTTCATTTTTATAGTTGTGTATCCTTCGTCTCTAAGCTTTAAAGCGGATTTTACCGATTCTTCTTTAGTTTGGATATCTATTAAGCCGTTTATATTAATTTCATTTTTAGTTTTTCTTCGTAAAAGAGCTGCCAAGGATAAATTCTTTTCTTTTGAGATTAAATTCAGAAGAGCCTGTTCAAATCCGTGCCGCAGAGCAGGGAGCTTCTCAAATTGCAGCAGATTCTCGGAAATGCTCTTTTCGATTTTATTAAAATCTATTTTCAGCTGAAGCTTCAAGTTTTTCAAAGCTTCCTCGGCTTGTTCGATAGATTCACTCCCGAATTCAGGAAACGGTGCAGCGTCGCCAACCCCGATTAAACCGTTTGCATTCTTTAAATTAAGAATGAATCCTTTTCTTTTGTTAATTATTCCTGCAGAGGTTAAAAAAGGTTTCTTTAATTGTAAAAAGTATGGGGCATAAATGAGTTCAATAACATTCATAGAATAATACCTGCCGAAAAAAGCAGGCCGTATACTGCCGATAATTTTGCAGTCAGTTCTAGGGTTTTGTTCAACTGGGTTCCCTCCAGTTTATACAGCATTAAGATAATTTTAAAAGCGGCAGGCAGAGTCAAATAAGGAAGGAATATCAGGAATGAAAATTTGAAAAATAAAAAGAGCAATGCCGGTATAAAGAAAGAAAGAATTAAAAGAAAAACAAACTGGTATCTAGTAAAAGTCTTGCCAAGCTTCACGGCGAGAGTGAATTTACCGGCAGCTTTATCTTCATCAAAATCCCTGTAATTATTTACTACAAGAATATTAGTTATTAAAGATCCTACCGGTATTGAAGCAATAAAAGAAATTAAGGAAAGATCTTTCGTATGTAAGAAATAAGTTCCGACAGTGCCGATGATTCCAAAAAACATAAATACAAAGATGTCGCCTAACCCTCTGTAAGCCAACGGGTAAGGGCCTGCGGTATATGCAAGTCCGGCAAGTATGCAGACAACTCCGATAAATAAGATTATTATTCCTTCGAAATATACGAGGATCAGGCCGAATAAAAATGCGGCTGCAAATACACCCGTAATTCCTTTTTTCATTTCCTTTACACTGATAATTCCGGAGGCCAAAACTCTCTGAGGTCCTTTTCTCCTCTCAGTATCTGCTCCTTTTAAGTAGTCGTAAAGATCGTTGGTAAAATTTGCACCTATCTGAAGGAGCACTGAACATATCAAAGCAATTAATGAATAAAAAGGGACTAACTTCCCTTCATTAAATGCAACGGCCGAACCTACCATAACCGGAACTACAGAAGCGAGCAGCGTTTTAGGACGGCTTGCCAGAATCCAGCCTTGAAATTTTGAAGCATTATTTAGGTCATTATTATTATGCATATTATCTTATCTAAAGGATTTAACTGATAAAAGGGATCTTTATTGATTTAAATCCGAGTGAGTCCATCTAATCCGTAGAATCCGTGTTCTATTGTCTTACGGCAGTTTCGGGAATTTCTTAAAATCCGGTTTTCGTTTTTCAAGGTATGCTTTCTTTCCTTCCTGTGCCTCTTCACTCATATAATAGAGCAGAGTGGCATTACCTGCAAGTTCCTGGATTCCTGCCTGCCCGTCAAGCTCGGCATTAAAGGAGGACTTAAGTACACGGATTGCCATCGGGCTGTGCTGCAGAATTTGCTTAGCCCATTCAACTCCTTCTTCTTCAAGCTTTTCAACCGGTACAATTTTATTAATCAGTCCCATCTCTAATGCTTCCTGAGCATTATACTGTTTACACAAGTACCAAATCTCACGCGCCTTCTTTTGCCCGACTATCCTTGCAAGGAAGCTTGCACCAAGACCGCCGTCAAAGCTTCCTACTCTCGGGCCGGTCTGCCCGAATATTGCATTATCTGCAGCAATAGTGAGATCACATACCACATGAAGGACATGTCCTCCGCCTATTGCGTAACCTGCCACAAGTGCAATTACCGGTTTGGGGATGCTTCGGATTAATTTTTGAAGATCAAGGACATTTAAGCTTTGGGTTCCTTCTTTCGATTTATATCCTCTATCTCCTCTTATTCTTTGATCTCCGCCCGAACAAAAGGCATACTTGCCGTCCTTTGCCGGGCCTTTTCCTGTTAATAAAATTACTCCTATAGATTCATCCATCCTTGCATCTGAAAAAGCATCATACATCTCATTCACGGTTTCGGGCCGGAATGCATTGCGTACTTCGGGTCTATTGATTGTAATCTTAGCAATACCATCCATCTTTTCATAGATGATATCGGAATAATTTTTAGCTTGTAACCAATATAAATTCATGATAATCCTATGAAAGATTAGTAAAAATATATAAAAAAGGGGAAACTGTATATGCCCTATAATTCTGATTAAGAGAAAGAGAAGGAGAAAGAGAAAGATAGCTGCCGTAAGGCCAATCATCTCGAAGCTGACTTCTTATCAATTTAGAATAAGATTTAGTAAACTCTGCTCACATCAATTAGAATCAAAGTTCATATTATTACTCATTAACTTTATTTTTACCGCATGTCAAATCTTATTTGTGTAAATAAGAACGGGTTATATTGCCCGCGGGGTGATTTTTATATCGACCCTTGGAGACCTGTGGAAAAAGCAGTTATTACTCACGCCCATTCCGATCATGCAAGGTGGGGAAGCAGATATTATCTGTGCACTACCGGGTCTGAATTACTTCTGAGAAGGCGCCTTGGCGAAGAAGTTTCTATTGAAACTGTTCCTTATCATCGTACAAAAAAAATTAAAGATGTCTCGGTTACTCTCGTTCCTGCCGGACATATGCTGGGCTCGGCACAAATTAAAGTTGAATACAACGGAGAAATAGTGGTTGTTTCGGGTGATTACAAGCTCGATGCTGATCCTACCTGCGAAAGTTTTGAACCTGTTAATTGTAATACTTTTATTTCTGAAGCCACATTTGCATTACCCATATACAAGTGGAAAGATCCGGCAGGTGTTTTTAAAGAGATAAACAACTGGTGGAAAGAAAATTCCGAAGCCGGAGTTACATCCATACTTTATGGATATTCGCTTGGAAAAGCGCAAAGGTTGATTGCAGGTATTGATAATTCAATCGGTCCTGTCTTTGTCCATGGATCTGTTGCTTCAATGAATGAAGCATACATAAGAAGCGGAGTTAGAATTCCGGAGCTAAAAAATCTAACTGATACTGCAGATAAAGCTGAACTGGAAAAAGCGATGGTAATTGCACCTCCTTCTGCTTCCTCCCCGGGCTGGCTGAGAAGATTTAAAAAATACCGAACAGCTTTTGCTTCCGGCTGGATGCAGATTAGAGGAAACAGGAGAAGAAGGAATGTAGACAGGGGATTCGTTATTTCAGATCACGCGGATTGGTATGATATTATTTCAACCATAAAAGAGACCGGGGCAGAAAATGTACTGCTAACGCACGGCTATACCGATGCAGTCGTGAAATATCTCAGAGAGTGCGGATGCAATGCCGCTTCTTTAAAGACTGCATATAGCAGCGAAGGAGAAGAAGTTCTGGAAGAATGAATCAAAATTTGGCTTTAGGAGATATGAGACTGTAGAGTATCTTTTAATAATCTCAATGAGGTTTACCAAAGAATGAAATTTTTCGCCCAGCTTATAAGGGAGCTCGACCGGACAACAAAAACAAATATCAAAATTAATGCTCTTATCAAATATTTTAATTCTGCTGCTAAAGAGGATATTACCTGGGCCATTGCATTTTTAACCGGTAACAGGCCGCCCCGTGCGGTTAACACAACCAAAATAAGGCAGTGGGCCGCTGAAAGCGCCGGAATACCTGAATGGTTGTTTGATGAGTGCTATGAATCAGTCGGGGATCTTTCCGAAACAATTTCTCTTCTAGTAAGCAGCCCTGAATCGGAATCCGATAAATCTTTAAGCTGGTATGTCCATAACCGCCTGCTTCCCCTAAAAAATATGAACGAGATGGATCAAAAAGAAACCATGAAAAAAACCTGGCAAGAGCTGAACCAGGTGGAATGCTTTGTATGGAATAAGCTCAGTTCCGGGGCATTTAGGATAGGAGTTTCAAAACAGATGGTTATTATTGCCTTTTCCAGATATGCAGGAATAGACATAAAAACAATTTCCCATAGATTAATGGGCTACTGGAACCCCGGAATTAATTTCTATAGAAAATTGATATCGCAGGAAAAATATATTGAGGACAAAAGCAAACCTTATCCTTTCTGTCTAGCTTATCAGCTCGACACTAAGCCTGAAGAACTTGGGGAAATATCGAATTGGCATGCAGAATGGAAATGGGACGGTATTCGTGCCCAATTAATTAAACGGGATAATGAAATCTATCTTTGGTCCCGGGGAAATGAACTGATTAATGATCGGTTTCATGAAATCGTTGCTGCATCGGTCTTTCTGCCCGATGGGATTGTTATTGACGGGGAGATCCTGGCATTTAAGGAAAACCTTCCTTTGTCCTTCTTGGAGCTTCAAAAAAGAATAAGCAGAAAGAATGTAACTAAGAAGATCCTTGCAGAAGTTCCCGCAGCTTTAATTTGTTTTGATCTTCTCGAATACAATAATGTAGATATCAGATTGAAACCTCTTGAGGAGAGAATAAATCTCCTGGGAAAAGTACTAAGCAATGAAACTTCAGGAAAGCTAATAGTATCTGTTCCCGTTGAG
>DATKLQ010000320.1:0-6640 GCA_035542335.1 Ignavibacteriaceae bacterium
ATGATATATTGGGGAATGAGGTCCGTACACTTGTTAACCGGCAGCAGCAGTCCGGTAATTACAAGGTTGAATTTAAAGTTAACGGGTTGTCGAGCGGAGTTTATTTCTACAGTATCCAGGCAGGATCTTTTTCCGAAACAAAAAAGATGATTATATTAAAATAAAAGTTGAGAAAGATGATTGTGATAAAAAAAGAAATTATCTTTTAAAAACAATATAATCGGTTACAGCCGGATTGCCTCCGGCATTTCTGACGAGAGAAGCAATCTGCGCGCGGTGATAGGTAGAATGATTAATAACCTGAATTATTGCATCCTTAATTTTATTATTAAATTTCTCCCCTTTTGTATTCCTGTATTCGAATTCGGCATTTTCTTCCCCGATCTTCAGATTGTTCAGAAAACTAAACCACTCGTCGCCGCATTGTCTTAAAAGCTCTATGCATTTTTCAAATGAATGTTTCTGCCAGGGATTTTCAGCACCTGCCTTACGAGCTTTTATCCTGCTTAGCCAGATCTCCTGGGAATTATAGATATGCGAAAGCAATTCAACTGCTTTCTCAGGCGGGCTTTCAAATTGAGCTAAAGATTCAAAAACTCTTTCATTTGCCCATGAATTATATTTAAATAATTCTAAGAAATACTCTTTCATCAAATCTTCTCATTATTATCTAAAAAAATAGATATAATTTGAGTTTCCGCTATAATCAAGATCATATCCCCTTTTTAACCACTTTTAAACTATAAATAATTATTTATTTTTATAATGATATCTTAACTTCCTTATGAAATATTTATTTTATCTGTTATTACTGTTTAGCCAGATCCGGATATATCCTCAGTTTGTTGAGGAAAAGTACACCGGCTTTGATCAGGATCGCTATCCCGGTATTTTAAAAGAAGATAAAATCAACTATCCCGGCGATCCTTCCTTCGATGCTCTTTATTACAGGCTGAATTTAAAGGTGAGCTATAATCCTAATAACCTTATTGGTCAGGTCAGGGTAATCGGCAAATCTTCCCTCTCTGCTTTATCCAGAATATTCCTTGATCTCTCAAATAATCTTACGGTGGATTCCGTAAAAGGTGAAACGGAAGTCCTTACTTATACCCATTCCGGCTCCAAGCTAACCATAAATTTAGAGCGTACTTTAAATATAAATGAAAAATTCGATATTGAAATTTATTACCATGGAGTACCTCAAAATACAGGCATGGGCAGTTTTGTTTTTGATTCACATAACGGAGAGCCTTCGATATGGACCCTGAGCGAGCCATACGGCGCCAGAGACTGGTGGCCCTGCAAAGATACTCCTGCCGATAAAGCAGACTCTTCAGACGTTTGGATTACCTGCAGCTCAAATTTAACCGGTATCTCCAACGGTATCCTTACCGGAAAGATAGTGAACGGAGACGGCACAACAACATATAAATGGAAAAGCCGGTACCCTATTGCAAATTACCTGATATCAATTGCGGTTTCCAATTATGCGGAATACAAAAACTATTTTAAATATACCTCCGGCGGGATCCGCGATTCAATGCTTGTTGTCCATTATATATATCCTGAAAACCTTGAGCAGTTTAAACCTCTGCTTGATAAAACCGTTCATATGCTTGAAATATTCTCTAATTTGTTCGGGCTGTATCCTTTTATAAATGAAAAATACGGGCATGCAGAATTCGGAAGAGGCGGAATGGAACATCAGACGATCACATCAATCGGCATTTTCAACGAAACAGTGATTGCACATGAGCTTTCGCATCAATGGTTCGGCGATAAGATCACCTGCCGCAACTGGGAGAGTATCTGGCTGAACGAGGGCTTTGCAACTTATTGTGAAGCACTTTATTTGGAGAACATTTCCGGAAAGGACGAATATAATCTAGATATCACAAATATCATGAGCCAGGCAAAAAAAGCTAAGGGTACCATCCTTGTACAGGACATCAGCAATATATCCGAAATTTTTAACGGTGCACGGACCTATGATAAAGGCGGCGTTGTGCTGCATATGCTTAGGGGCATATTGGGCGACTCGCTTTTTTTTAAGGTCTTGAGAACCTATATAAATGACAATTCGCTTATCTATAACACTGCCGAAACCGAAGATCTCCAGGGAGTTGCAGAAACAGTCTCGGACAGTTCACTCGGGTACTTTTTCCAGGAATGGATTTACGGCGAGAACTACCCTAAGTATCTCGTTGACTGGGATTTTTCAAATGCGGGAGGTAATTTCTATAAAGTTAATGTAAGCATTGAGCAGGAAGTAAATTCCAATCCTAAATTTTTTACAATGCCTGTTCAGCTTAAAATACTAACCGATGTAAATGATACTCTGTTTCACGTTTTAAATAACAGGCAGATCCAGAGCTTCAGTTTTCTTGTTAAGGGAAAACCAATGAACATCTCTTTTGATCCGGACAATCTAATCTTGAAGGATGTGCTTATATCCGACCCGGGAGAGCTGATAAATCTCCAGTCATTCCTCCTAGTTCAGAACTATCCGAATCCGTTTAATAATTCAACAAGCATTAAATTCCGTCTGCCGCACAGGAGCATAGTAAAGCTGAAGGTATTTGATTTACTAGGAAATGAAGTCGCTTTACTGTTAGATAATGAAATGAATGCAGGAATTTATACCATACCCTATAAACCGGACCGGCTTGCAAGCGGCGTTTACTTCTACAGGCTGGAAGCAGATGATTTTATTGATACAAAAAAACTTATTCTGCTAAAGTAAAGAAAGGCTCTAATCCAGGCCCGGCCTTTTGAAATCCTTATATCCCGGGAATTCTTTTTCTACTCCGTTGCGCAATTTGCCCGCCATTACAAGAAGGCTCGATATTTCTTTTGTGTATTCGGGAAGAAGATTATACATTATGTTTAAACTATTGATTGATCTTTCAATTGAGATCATAGCAACTTTTGCGCTGCCGTTCATATCGTGTTCTTCAAAACCTCTCGATTCCTCATCCTCCTCTTTGGAAGCATTCATTTTGCCGTTTACTGCCCTGCTCACCTTTGCCCCGATGAATGCATGATACCAGCCGAATACCTCAAAATTCTCCCGGAGCTTAATCGTATTAGGATCGCCGAATTTTTCTTTAGGCGTGCCGTAAAAATGATATTTCTCTTCAATTTTTTTTAGAAGCGACATTGCTTCCATAAAGTAGGTTTTTGAAAGCTCAACAAGAGGATTCGTTTCCAATTCAATCTCTTCTGCTTCAGATTCCTCTTGGCTTTTATAAATCTCATCATTATCCTCGAATAAATCTTCTTCATCTTCACCAGGCTCCTGTGGAATATCTTCAGGTGCTGCATCAAAAAGATCTTCGGCTTTAGGCAGTTCGCCTTTGTTCAAAATCTCATAAGAAGCTATCCTTGATTCCATGTTGAACAAATAGCAGTTCGACGTAAACACGCATCTCTCGCACCACCTGTCGCAGTAGTTATAAATTCCCTCGATATATTCTTTCTTTTCATCCATACATGAAAAATAAATATTTTCCTGCAATAAAAATCAATGATATTGTTAAGAAAATAATTTTTTATCTTTGAAAAGAATATGATTAAATTTATTTTATTCGATCTCGGCGGTATTTTAGTCAATGATTGCTCATATGAAATACTGGAGAATATTGCGGCATTTTTAAAGAAGGACATAATGGAAATCAGGAATGCTCTTCAAAATCATTGGTGTAATGTTACAACCGGGAAAAATACTCTGCTCGCGGTTTATAATGAGCTTCAAGCTGATTTAAATATAAATTCAGTAGATCCGAATGAGATTCTCAAAATACATCTTAAAACTTATAATCAATATTCAAGGGTTCCGAATAGGGATATTCTAAAATTAATTCAAAAGCTGAAGAAGAAATATTTGGTTGCTTGTCTTACCAATACCGAGCCGGAGATCTTTGCAATAAATAAAAAAAGAGGGTTATATAAATATTTCCATAAGGCATTTATCTCAACAGAAATTAAAATGGCAAAACCGGATTCAAAGATATTCAAAAAAGTTCTTGAAGATTTAGATGCCAGGCCGGAAGAAACAATCTTCATCGATGATAAAAAAGCTAATGTTGAAACAGCAAATAAGATAGGAATTAACGGGATCCTATATTATAATCTGCAAAGGCTCCTAAGGGATTTAGGGAAGCTTAAAGCATTATAAAAATTCATCGGACGATCTTATAAATCCTTAATGTTTAAATCTTTTAATTTAAAAGGAAGAAAAATCAGATTTATCCGGAAGATTTTAGTTCCTGGTTTAATTCAATAAAGGCTTTAAGGAAATCTTATGCAAAACAGAATATATAGCTTCTCATTATTCTTAACCTTTTTAATTATTTCTTTTGTATGCGGCTGTACCGCCCAGGATAACGGTGCTCAAGGTCTGCTTAATGAAGGAGCCCGGCTCTTTCAGCAGGGAAAATATGATGAGGCTATTTTAAAATATAAGCAGGCTGTAGAAAAAGATCCCGGGAGCGCAATAGGTTATAATTTACTAGGGATGGCATACCGCTTTAAATTTAATCAATCGGGTACCCGGGAATGCAAAAACAAGGAAATTGAATCATTCAAAAAGGCAATCGGGATTGATTCTTCATTTTGGGCAGCATATAAAAATTTGTCGGCGTCCTTATATTACGAGGGAAGAAAAAAGGAAGCGGTGCCGTATTTGGAGAGAGCACTTGAGCTGCAGCCTGATGATCCTGAAAAAGCAATTTTACTGAAATGGATTGAGGAAGGGAAAAAATAAAATTGAAAATTTTCAACAGGTGTTAAAATGAAATACCGCGAACTGGGACGCACGGGCTGGAAAGTTTCCGAAATCAGCTTCGGGGCATGGGCAATCGGGGGAACCTGGGGAACCGTAAATGATGCCGATTCAATCGCTGCATTGAGCCGCGCATTGGATCTCGGGGTAAATTTTTTTGATACTGCCGATGTATACGGCGACGGGAAAAGCGAACAATTGATTGCAAAACTGCGGAAAGAGCGCAGCGAAAAATTTTATGTCGCAACAAAGGCAGGAAGAATGCTTAATCCCCACACTGCCGCAGGTTATAATAAAAAAAATCTGACTTCATTTGTGGAAAGCAGTTTAAAAAATCTCCAAACCGATGCTCTGGATTTGCTTCAGCTGCATTGCCCGCCCACTGAAGTTTTCTATATGCCTGAAGTTTTCGGGATACTGGACGACCTTGTAAAACAAGGGAAACTCCGTTTTTATGGTGTAAGCGTCGAAAAAGTCGAAGAAGCTTTAAAAGCAATTGAATACCCGAATGTTCAGACGGTGCAGATTATCTTCAATATATTCCGGCAGAGACCGTCCGAGCTCTTTTTCCGGGAAGCCGTGGAGAAACATATAGGAATATTAGCGCGGGTTCCGCTGTCGTCGGGAATGCTCACGGGTAAATTCAGCCTGGAGTCTAAATTCGAAGCTGACGACCATAGGGCATATAACAGGGAAGGCTCGTCATTCGATAAAGGAGAAACTTTTTCCGGCCTCGATTATGAAATGAGTCTTGAAGCGGTTGAAGCTTTACGATCCCTAGTGCCTAAAGAATTTTCAATGACTCAATTAGCGCTAAAATGGATTCTAATGTTCCCTGCCGTAAGCTGCACAATTCCGGGTGCCAAAAGACCGGAACAGGTTGAAGAAAATGTAAAAGCGTCGGATCTCCCTCCTTTATCTTCATCAACAATGGAGAAAATCAAAAAGATTTATAATCAATATGCCAAACCGTACGTGCATCATTACTGGTGAGAAATAATGAAAAAATTTATTTTGTTCATTTAAATAAAATACAGGAACTAATATGATTAAATCTGATCTTGCAGTTGAATGTTTTTTAAGGGGATTTAATTGCGCTCAGGCAGTGCTTTCAACTTACGGACCCGAATTGGGAATCGATCAAAATACCGCTTTAAAAACAGCAGGCCCCTTCGGCGGTGGCATGGGCAGAATGGGCGAAGTCTGCGGTGCGGTAACCGGCGCATTTATGGCTATTGGCCTTAAGTACAGCATGACCAAAGCAGGCGAGGAGGAGCTTAGAAATAAAGGCTATGAGCTTGTAAGGAGCTTTAGTGAAAAATTCAAATCAAAACATTGTTCAATTAAATGTATGGACCTTCTGAAAGCGGATATAAGCACGCCGGAAGGGTATAAACAAGCAGCGGAAAATAAATTGTTCCGGACAATCTGTCCTGCTCTGGTGAAAGATGCTTCTATAATTTTAGAAGAACTCATAGAACCTTGAATTAATCTCGTATCAATTTTACAAATATAGAGAGGCTGAAGATTTGTGATCTTCTGGGAAGCTAGACGGCTATTCTTGCCGATGGGAAATTGTGTAAAGGATCCTTATCCAATGTATCAACCCATTTAATAAATTAATTTCAGAAAAAAAATCCTTAGATCTTTCATTTGAAATTAATTTAGGCTAAAAATTGGAATTAACTATCTTAAATAAAATTTCCGGATTTTTGAATTATGTGTTATCACATAATTTAAAGTGTACACGGTTGTTATATCTTAGTGTAGATCAGTTAAAAACCTTATCCATTATTTAAACCTTAGTATGAAAATAAAAGCAATAATATTCGGAGCAACAGGGATGGTCGGCGAAGG
>DATKLQ010000321.1:0-12643 GCA_035542335.1 Ignavibacteriaceae bacterium
TTGGGCAACATGGTGCGGCCCGTGCCGTATGTCTGTCCCCGATTTGATCTCAATCCAGAATGAGTATAAAAATGATGTAGTGATAATCGGAATATCACTGGATACCGAAACGGCTAAAGATGTTATTCCTTTTATGAAAAAATTCGGGATCAACTACCCTGTCGTATACGGAAATGATAAAGTAGTTATGGATTACGGTAATATTAATGCAATTCCGACTTCATTTGTCATCGATAAAAAGGGAAATGTAGTTGATATGCATATCGGTCTTGTTCCGAAAGAGATCTTCACAAATAAAATAAAAGATATACTCAGGAAGAGCTAAAATTTATCATCCGCTTTTTTATTCTAGTTTTTACTTTCTGAAAAGATAAATGATTAGGCTTATGATCAAGCTTATAATTATTGAAGATACAATGGGGAAGTAGAAGGTAAAATTCTTTTTCTTTATATAAATGTCCCCGGGAAGCTTTCCGATAAAGGGGATTTTGTCTCCGATAAAAAATAGAAGGCCGATTAAAACGATTATAATCCCCAGAAAAATTAAAAGCTTTCCAAACTGTTCAAATTCCGGAGGCATTAACTAACCTCAAATTATTTTAAAATGATCAGCTCAGATCCCGCTTCTTAAAAATTTCGGCTCTTCTAGGGTAAGAATCAGGGAAATACGATGAGTATCAGGAAGCCTGTCGAGCTCAGACATGTTGAATCTTGCAAATGAATAATCGATATTAAGCTTGGGAAGCTTTATGCCTGCCCCCACTGTAAACTGCTTTACATCGTTATATCCGCCTCTGACGGCAAAGAGATCTTTATATTTGTATTCAAAACCGGCATGCATATCAAAGCTCACCGGGCCCAAATTAAAATTGGAAGCAAATCTCCTATTTTCAAACCGGACATCAAAATCCAGAGCCGGCATGATATAACCGCCCAATGCTTCGATTTTGTAAGCCGATCCGACTTTCAATGTCGGAGAAACCAGTTCATTCCTGCCCGTATTCCAGGCAATCAATGTTGTAGTGACATCCTGGAGATTTGCACCGACGGCGAAATTTTCAAAAGGATAATATAAAGCCCCGACGTCAAAGCCGATCCCGGTGGCGCCGAATTCGGCAATATCTCTTCTTATAATTTTTACATTAGCACCGTAAAAGAAATTCTCACTATATTTCTTGGCAAATGTCAGGTAAAATGCCCAGTCTTGATCATTAAACTGTTTTACCAGGTCGGGATTAATCTGTGCAGAAGGATCATTTACATCGTAAATAACTATTCCGGTACTGCGGTTAACTAGAGCTTCTCTTGTATCCGGGATTCCGTCAATCCCAAGCCTGATTATGCTGAGGGCAAATGTCATGTCGTTGCCGTAGGGAATTGCGACGGCGCCGTAGTCATAATTTACAAGGTCTCCGAAATGTTCGGCGTGCATTAATGCGATTTGAGGATAATTTAAATTTATTAATCCGGCCGGGTTATAATAAGCGGCGCTGGCATCGTTTACTACAGCCGCATAAGCTCCTCCCATCCCAAGAGGCCTTGCCCCGACACCGATTGCCATAAATTCACCGGCATATTTTGCAATTACCGTTTGCGCTCTAAACCCGGAAATTGAAAAAAAAGTAATCGCAAGCACTAAAAAAATTTTCCCGCGCATCGAGAGGTTCCTTTCTGCCAGTGGAATAAAATCCCTATTTAAATAAAAAGCCTAAGAAAAATTGGGATTTAGGTGTATAAAATCAAGGCTAAATTTGTACGGTATTTATTTTTCCTAATATCGGATTTCAAAAAATACTGATTCTTTACTGATTTTTCAGCATAAGGATGGGAGCATTATTCATATTCACCGGTGTAATTCGGGTACAATTGAAGCAGTGAATCCTGCAGATCATCCGGCTTAACTTTCCTCATATTAAATTCGTACATAATATCATTTATTTCCATCTCTACCTGTCTGGTTAAAGATCTTGATTTAAGGAACTCAACATTTTCTATCCCGTATTTCTGCAGAACATAGGTGCACATCGGGCAGGGCTTGGATGTAGTTAACAGCCTCATGCTGCTTCTGTCCAATTTCATGAAGTTTGCATAGCCTGTATCTTTTATTGCGTCTGCAATAGCATTAAGCTCAGCATGGCCCAGTAAATTAGAATCGGAAATTACGGTGTTATATCCTCTGCCGATAATTCTATCTTTATAAATCAGCAGCGCCGTAACGGGAAGATCATTTTTTTTAACCGCTTCCTCCCCTAAAATTGCCAATTCCCTCTTGTATTTTTCAATTAAAGGAGTGGAATAGTTTAGCCTGTATAATTCAGATTTAAAAAGCATGATTAGAATACATAAAACTGCAATGGTAAGTAAAATTTTTCCGAAGAACTTCTTTTTTGGCTTCATATATCTTGAATACTGTTTTTAAAAACGAGTTTGAGTAAACAAGATGCATACCATATTTAGCAAATAAGAGAACTATATTAAATGCATTCATAATAATCTTTTATTTTCTTAGATTTGTTCATGTTTTTTAAGAAATCAACCAAAAGGAATGAAATGCCGGATATTACCAGAAGTGAAGTCTTAGGTGCAATAAAGAAAGTTAATGACAAGAATATAAATAAAGATTTACTGATTTTAAATTCGATTAAAAACTGTGAATTTAAGGGGAAAGAACTACATCTTACGATTGTTTTACCGGTTAATTCAGCCTCAGCCTCTGATGAATTGAAAGAAAAAATTATATCGGTAATCAAAGAGGAAATTCCCGGGATAGAAGAGGTAAATTTAATATTGGAAACCAAAACAGCTTCTCCCCATCCGGAACAGAAAAAAAATTCTATATTACCAAATGTTAAAAATACTATCGCTGTTGCAAGCGGCAAGGGGGGCGTCGGGAAAAGTACCGTTGCTGTAAACATAGCAGTGGCATTAGCAAAGGACGGAGCGAAAGTAGGCCTGATTGACGCCGATGTCTATGGCCCGAGCATTCCTTTAATGCTGGGGATCAGCGAAAAGCCAAAAGTTTTTCAGCAGGATCAGACTTTAAAGATGATCCCGCTGGAAAAATACGGCATAAAAATGATCTCCATCGGGTTTTTGGTCGATGATAATGCCCCGGTGATATGGAGGGGACCAATGGCAAGCGGTGCAGTTAAACAGTTTATGTCAGATGTAGAATGGGGAGAACTCGATTACCTGCTGTTTGATATGCCTCCGGGTACCGGCGACATACAGCTTACATTAGTGCAGACAATTCCTCTGACGGGCGCCGTAGTTGTAACCACACCCCAGGAGGTTTCCTTGGTCGATGCAAGAAAAGCTTTTAAAATGTTTGCAAGGGTGAATGTTCCTGTTTTAGGGATAGTTGAAAATATGAGCTATTTCGTCGCACCCGATACAGGGAAAAAATATGATATATTCGGTTCAGGAGGAGGAGAAAATATGGCTAAGGAACTTAAATCCCATTTCCTGGGGGGAATTCCGATTGATCCGAGAATCCGTATAGGAGGAGATAAAGGAATTCCTATAGTATATGATCTGACAGGAACCGAATACGAGAAAATAATTATGGATATTACGCGTGGTCTTGCAAACCAAGTGCATGTACGCAGTATAACTTCAGGATCGAAAATTGAGATTCTGCTGGACGATGAAGAATAATTTAGCTATAATAATTTTACTAAAAAATTCCTGGTCGTTTATTCCCTATCTGTAAAAGTTTAATTGATAAATTGATGAAAGAAAAAGTTTTAAAAGCTATCGATAACATCAGGCCTTTTCTTCAAGCCGATAACGGCGATGTTGAATTGATAGACATTACGGAAGATGCCATAGTAAAAGTGAAATTAACCGGAGCATGCGGCATTTGCCCGTTGTCTCAAATTACTCTACGGGCCGGCGTAGAAAGATCGTTGATGCGGGAGATCCCGGGAATAAGAAGGGTTGAAGCTGTTTATGATCAATGACGGAGCAAGTTCAGGTTCAAGTTCAGGTTCAAGTTCAGTGCAGGCCTATAAAAAAGATAAATATTTTCAGTGATATGGAAGAAACAGTATTCAAAAAACTTGTAAAGCTGATATTGTGGGGTATCGGAATAATTTCGACAGTTTTCCTGCTTTACCTTCTTTCCGATTTACTAATTATATCTGCTGTATCTTTCCTGTTATTTTTTATTTTTGAACCTTTAGTTAAAAGAATAGAAAAGGAAGGTCTCAACAGGTTTCCTGCCACACTAAGTGTTTTTATTGTAGTGGGATTTACAGGTTATTGGTTTCTTTCTTTCATTATTCCGCAATTATCTTACCAGATGAACCAGCTTATAGCGACCCTGAGACAATACTCTACTCACGAAAATATGCTTGAGATTGAGAAAGATATTTACAGGTACATCCCTTTGTTTTATCCCGGCGAGCTTTCAAAAGCAGTCGAGAGATTAATTGATTCGCAGAAATTCAAATCAATCGAATCAATACCAGCAATTCTTTCGGAGATTGTCTCGGTAATCGCAATTTTGGTTATTGTTCCTTTTATTACATTCTTCCTGGTAAAAGACAGCAGGAAGATTTTCAGAAGCTTTCTCCAGGTAATGCCGAACAGGTATTTTGAAATGTCTTACTGGATTATTAAAAGGATAAGAATTCAGCTCGGCAGGTATGTCAGATCCTGGATTTTTGATGCGGCTTTTATCGGTCTCAGCTGCGGCATTGGTTTTTATTTAATCGGTATTAAAAACGCACTGCCTCTTGGAGTAATTGCCGGAATCGGGCATTTAGTTCCTTATTTCGGCCCTATAATAGGCGGAATCCCGGCAGCTATGCTTTCTATTTCCCAGTACGGAGATTTGTCAAGAATACCCCTGATAGCTCTTCTTTTAACAATTATTTATTTGCTTGACAACGGTATTGTGCAGCCCCTGGTTTTCTCAAAGGGAACAAATATGCATCCTATTGCAATTATCTTATTAATTGTTGCAGGAAGCCAGCTGTTCGGAATAATAGGAATGCTCCTTGCTATTCCGGTTGCAACGGTAATTAAAACAGCAGCAAAGGAAATCTATTTCGCTTTTAAGAATTACAGGATAGCTAAGACCTGACGCCTGCTCGGAACTGGAAATTAAATTTCCTTCATTAGTCTTTCAATTACATTGACAGATGTAATCCCGTCGGCTTCCGCATTAAAATTAGTTATTATTCTGTGGCGAAGAACAGGGAGCATAGAAATCCTTACATCTTCAATTCCCGGAGTATACCTATTATCCATTACTGCTCTTGCTTTGGCGGCAAGAATTAAATACTGAGAAGCCCTCGGACCCGCACCCCAATTGATCCATTCTTTTATGTACTGGGGTGAAGAACCATTCAACGGACGGGTCATATTCGATATACGCACCGCAAAATTTATAACATTTTCCGCAACCGGGACATTTCTTATCAGATCCTGGAAAAGGATAATTTCATCGGCGGCAACCAGTTTTGAGAGCTTTGGCTGGTATTGGCTGGTTGTTGTCTGAACAATCTTTACTTCCTCATTGAAGGATGGATAATCAAGCCACAAATTGAACATGAATCGGTCCAACTGTGCTTCAGGAAGCGGATAAGTTCCCTCCTGTTCGATAGGATTTTGTGTAGCGAGCACAAAGAACGGTTCGGACAATGAATAGGTTATTCCTGCAGCGGTGACCTTATGCTCCTGCATTGCTTCCAGAAGCGCTGCCTGTGTTTTCGGCGGAGTACGGTTTATTTCATCGGCAAGCACCACGTTGGCAAAAATAGGGCCTGATATAAATTTAAAATCCCTTCTCTTTGTAGCCTGATTTTCTTCAATTATTTCGGTGCCTGTTATATCGCTGGGCATCAAGTCGGGAGTAAACTGTATCCTGCTGAATTTAAGATCCAATACTTCGGCGAGTGTTTTAATTAGGAGTGTTTTTGCAAGCCCGGGAACACCCACAAGAAGGCAATGGCCCCTGGAGAATAATGAAATTAAAAGCTGATCAATAATCTGCTCCTGCCCGACAATAACCTTATTGATTTCGGTTTTTATTTTTTTCACGGTGCTGTTCAGCCGGCTTACAAGCTCGACATCATTATTCAGGGCTGTTTCATTATCCAAAATAAATTTCCTTTAAAAAAATAAGACGTGCAGATTTTAAATAAATGGTTATAAAAGATTAAAGTTAAATCCTTACTTCCCAGAAAATATTATTTTTTAATTCCGCGATCCATTTCTCATAAAGCTTTTGCTTCTTATATTCATCGGCCAGGCGTTTCATTTCATCATAATCGAGCTTTAAATCTGCTTTATGCTGAGGAATCCTTTTCTCCAGATAAACTATATGATATCCGTAATTATCGGCTGAATATTCGAACCTCCGCGGGAAGCTTATTTCATTTTCCTTAAGCTTTGCAACGGCGTCAAGGAAAGATTTATCCAGCTGGTTTATATAGAAAGTTCCGAGCTCCCCGCCGAATTTTTTTGTATCATCGTCCTCACTGTATTTTTTTGCAAAATAGCCGAATGTACCTTTGCTTTTTACGATACTGTCCCTGAGATCGGATAGGAACTGGATAGTTTGTAAATCCGATTCCTCATCATTTTTAATTTTTATTAAAATATGGCGGGTATGAATAGATTCGCCTCTTCTTTCGATAAGCTGGATGATATGAAACCCCACAGGTGATTCCACAACCCCGGATATTTCACCGTCCTTCAGGGCAAATGCTACCGATTCAAATTCAGGGTAAAAAACTCCGCGTTTCACAAAACCAAGGTCGCCGCCTTGGGAAGCGCTTCCGGGATCTTCCGAATATTTCTTAGCCATAGCGGCAAAATCCGCTCCGGCTTTTATAGAATCGAGAATCTCTTCGGCAAACTTTTTATACTTTAATTTAACTGTTTCAGATTTCCGGGGATTCCTGAAAATATGTGCAATTTGAACCTTTTCCGGTATAATTCCAAGGCTGTCTTTAAAATTATTGAAGAAGTCCTCAACCTCACGCCGGGAGCATTCGATATCGGAAAAATTTTTTTCCTGCAGCTTCTGCACCATAATATTTTTTCTTACCCCGTCCTGAAGCTCGCGCCGGATTTTTTCTATGCTCATACCGTATACTTCTTCGACCTTCGACAACGATCCGTACTGCTGCTTAAATACTTCGAGCTGGTAATCAATTCTGCTCTTGACCTCATCATCCGAAACCGTTATTGAATCCATATTGGCTTGAGCGTAAACCAGCTTCTCTTCAATGAGCGTATTAAGCACCTGGTTTTTAAGCCCCGGTGTCGATGGGTCAATTTTTCTCTGAGCGGCATAAAGATTTACCTGAAATTCAAGCTCACTTTGCGTAATTATTTCATCTCCTACTACCGCCGCTATTTTATCGATAACTTCCTGGGCATTCAGTGAAATTCTAATTGATAAAAATATTAAGAAAAACCAAAATCTCATTTTTACTTAATTCCTAACTTTAATTTCATTATTTGCATAAAGTTCTTTAATATATTGATTTAAAGCCTCTTCTCTTTTCTTAGCCACATACCTTTTTTCAACCTCCTCTTTTATAATATCAAAAGGAGGTATAGTTCCTTCAAAATAGCTTCCAAGAAGCTGCACAATGTAAAAACTGGAGTCACTTTCATTAATGATCACGCTAATTTCCCCGGGATTCAGCTCCTTTAAAATCCTGACGAGGTTGGAAGGATTGATTTCAAATTCATATACAAACTTCCCTGTTTTCTGATAAACCACAGATGAATCCTTTTCAAACTCCGATAAAGCGTAGTTCCAGTTTTTTTCAACGGCAATATTTCTGAATTTAACGGCATTTTCCTCATTAATAAAACTTATCTCATTAATTAGGCAACCGTTATGCAGAAGCCTGAAATCATCGCTGTTGCTGTTGAAATAATCCTCGAGGTCCCGGTCATCGTAATTTATTTGAGTCATATCAAAAAATTTGGAGATCAGTAATGAAGCAGCCAGCTCTTTTTTAGAGTTATTAAGAATCCTTGCATATTTCTCCTGCTCAAGGAGCCCCTGCCTTATAGCCTCTTGATACAGCAGCTCCCTGTTTATCCAGTTTCTAACAATTTCATTCTTGTAGAAGCTGCTTGTATTCATCGTGTCAGTTATCTCCGCAAGCTCCCGGGGAGTTAAATATGAATCATTAACTTTAGCTACATATTCTGTTTTTGATTCATCCTTGCCGCAGCCGAATAAAAAAGCTGCGGCAGTTAAAAATGAAATTGTTTTAATCAGCTTCGGTGAAAGCTTTATTAATTTTATCGTAATAAATAACAGGTTCATAGAGCTTCTTCAATCGATCCACGTAAGCCTGCTCGAGCCTTTTAACTTCCAAGTCCTGGTAGGAATTGGAGACTTCAGCTCTAGCTTCTTCATAGGTTTTTAACCTTGATGGTTCTTTATAATTCAATCTTAAAATCGACCAACCGCCTTGAATTTTAGCGGGGGCGGAGAGTTCTCCTTTCTCTTTTAATTTATCGGCTTCTTCAGCAAGCTTATTTCCTTTTGTTTCTATTAAACCGTAATCGCCTTTCTTCTGCTTAAGGTTGGGGCGTTCGGTTACCTGGGCTGCCAAAGAATCAAAATCAGCACCGCCTTTTAATAAATCATAATAGTGATGAATCAAAGAATCATTCCTGGAATAAATTTCGCTGAAACTTATCCGGTTTGGCCATACATATTTTTCTTTTGTATCAAGGTAATACTGATATACCTTTGCACTGTCGATATTAATTTTATTCCATACCTCATCTTCCTGGAGCTTAAAAATGTATATACCGTTCCTATAATCATTCATGAGGGAGGAAAACTGAGGATCTTTATCCTGAGTTTTGAGAGCCTCTTCCTCCAGGAGCACCGTTCCTTTTACTTTATCAACAGCTTTTGTAAGAAGATCTTTACTTATTAGCTTATTTGTAAAATCACTGCCGCTTTCAAGTTCTCTTGAAAAGAGTTCGCCGGCGGAAAGATTTTTCCCCGCATAGGAGAAAATTACATCATCTTTAAATTCGTTCAATTTGGGATGATCATTATTGAATTTAACCGAATCGCTGAGCGCCAATACTTTATCAAAAGTTTTCTCATTCAATGCATAATTATATTTTTTTGCCAAGCTGTCTATAAATGCATTGTATGCGTCCTGATAGTAACGGTCTTTATACAGGTTTTTCAGATTTTCTTTTTCTTCTTCGAAGGGAGGATATTTTTTCTTATCCGTCACCTTAATTATATGATAGCCGAAATTAGTCCTGACTATACCGGAGACCTGACCGGAATCAAGGTTGAATGCAGCTTCATCGAATTCCTTAACCATTCTTCTGCGTTCGAAATAATCCAAATCGCCGCCCTTCTGTTTGCTCCCCGGGTCTTCGGAATAGAGCTGCGCCAGCTTTCCGAAATCTTCTCCCTTTTTGATCCTCTGCAGAATAGAATCAGCTTTTGCCCTGGCTTCTACGGTGTCGATTTGGCTGCTGTCGTTCCGGAAATCAATCAGGATATGGCTCGCACGGATCATCGGAACCCGATGCCTTTTCTCGGTTACTTTTATTATATGCAGACCGAATCTGGTTTTAACTACCTGAGGATAAACATGGCCGACCGGAGTTTTATATGCCGCAGTTTCAAATTCCACAGGCACCTGCCCGGCTGTAAAATAATAAATATCTCCGCCGTAAGGCTTAGAGTACATATCGGTTGAATATCTTTTCACCATATCTTCAAAGCTGCTTCCATGCTTGATGCTGTCCAGTACTGCCTGTGCAAGGGATTTTATAGAGTCTTCATTCTGCGGTGTAGGTCTGAACATTATATGGCTGACCCTCAGCTCGTATTTCCGTTTCTCGTATAAATCTTTTATGCCGGGGTCAACAATATTTTTCTCAATAAAATATGTAACCCCTATTTTCTTTTTGTAATCCGTCAATTCCGCCTGAAGCTCGGGATTCTTGCTGTATCCTTTAACTTCTGCGTCACGCAGCTTCATCCTGAAATTTACATAAAGTTCCAGGAAGTTCTTCAGTTTTGAAATACTGTCTTCTTTGGCTTTCTCGTATCCTCCTGCATTTTTCGCATAGGCATCTTCAAATTCTTTCATTTTAACTTTATAATCACCGAATTCGGCTATAACAATGTCAGAGTTTTTAGGGGAACAAGAAAAGAATACCACGACGGTTAAGAATAACAATAAAATTTTTAGTTCTTTAAGACGCATTTAAGAGATCTCCGTTTATTTGTTTTTCATTTAGCTGACAATTTTATCTATTGAGTTCCTGAAAATCAAGGTAAATTAAGTATTATTAGCTCACCTTAAACACTTGGAATAATGGAATAATGAAGAAAAAACGAGCCGTCATTCTATCATTACCTGCCTTCCGGACAGACAATATCCGTGGTCTTGCAGAAAATAAGATATTAAGTAAGTCTTTGAACAAAAACTTCCCTTTTAACAGAATTTAAAATTAAAATTTTTCTGAAATAAAGTTCTATTTTACCCGCGTACCGTTCTTTACCGATCCATCAACACTGAGCACGTCAAGGCTTCCGTTGCTTTTCTGAACTGCCAGTATCATTCCCTCGGAATCCAGCCCCATTAGTTTTGCCGGTTTTAAATTAGCGACAATTACGATCTTCTTTCCTATAATCTGCTCAGGGGAATAACTTTTTGCAATTCCAGCAATTACTTGTCTTTCCCCGGTATCCAGTTTAATCTTAATCTTTAAAAGCTTATTGCTTTTTTCAATCCGCTCAGCAGAAATTACTTCAGCCGTTTTCAACTCTATTTTATTGAAATCCTCGATTGATATAAATTTATTCAAACTGCTTTCATCAGGTTTTTCTTTTTCTGCACTGCCGTTCAATTTTTCCATCTGCTTAATTATTATTTCATCTTCTATTTTTTTAAAAAGAATTTCGGGGCTGCCGAGCTTATGATCTTCCGGTACATTATTTTTTCCGCACACATCCCAATTAGTTATCTCCGTATTAAGCATCTCAAAAATCTTTATGGATGAAAACGGAAGAACCGGTGAGAGTAATTCGCCCAAAGTAAAAATTGCATTAACACAAATATTCAGCGAAGTGCCGCATTTTTCTTTATCTTTTTTTACAGTGCTCCAGGGTTCGGAATCATTAAAATATTTGTTGCATGCCCTTGCCAGGTTCATAATTTCCTGGACGCCGTCTTTAATCTTATAATTATCAATATATCTTGAAATTTTTTCCGGGAAGCCATCAAGCATTTCAATCATTGCCGAATCCATACTGTTCAAGCTTCCTTTCCGGGGAACTTTTCCTTCAAAATGCTTATGGATAAAAGTTAAAGTCCTGTTAATAAAATTCCCCACAATATCTGCAAGCTCATTATTATTTCTTGCCTGAAACTCTTTCCAGTAAAAATCAGTGTCCCGTGTTTCGGGCAGGTTTGCTGCAAGAGTATATCTCAGCGGGTCCGGGGGAAAAATATCCAGGAAATCTGCAACGTCTATTCCCCAGTTCCGGCTCTTTGAAAATTTTTTCCCCTCGAAATTTAAAAATTCGTTAGCAGGAACATTCTGAGGGAGAATGAATTTTTCCTTGGAGCCGTCATTCCAGGCCATAAGCATTGCGGGGAAAATAATGCAGTGAAATACAATATTATCTTTTCCTATAAATGCGATATATTTACTGTTAGGATTCTGCCAGTACTTTTTCCAAAGATCCGGAAGGTTTTTTTTTGCGGAAAGATCTTTAGCGGCGGAGATATAACCGAGAACGGCTTCGAACCAGACGTAGATTACTTTTCCCTTTGAATTTTCAAGAGGAACAGGTATACCCCAGTCAAGATCCCTAGTGTAAGCTCTATCCTGAAGTCCATCCTTGAACCAGCCCTTGCAGTATTGAACTACATTTTCTTTCCATCCGAATTTCCTGCTTGTCACTTCCACGTATTCTTCAAGCCTTTTTTGGTAATCACCGAGCGGGAAATACCAATGTGAAGTTTCTTTTAAAACAGGTGTATCGCCGGTTATTTTACTTTTAGGATTTTTCAGTTCGTCCGGCTCATATAAGAATCCGCAATTTTCGCATTCATCGCTGCGAGCCTCTTCGTAACCGCAGTTCGGGCAAGTACCTTCAACATAACGATCCGGCAAAAACATTTTAGCTTTTTCGTCATAGAACTGCAGAGTCTTCTTTTCTTTTAAAATCCCCCGGTTATAAAACTCAAGAAAAAATTCTTTTGAAGTTTCGTGGTGAACGGGCAGGCTTGTCCGCGAATAAATGTCAAAGCTCATTCCGAATCGTTCAAAAGCTTTTTTATTTGCTTCATGAAAGCGGTCTATTATAACCTGGGGTTTTACCTTCTCTTTATCTGCGGTAATTGTAATCGGAACGCCGTGCTCATCGGAACCGCAAAGGAAAATAATGTCGGCTCCTTTTAACCGTTGATAACGGACATAAATATCGGCAGGCAAATAAGCGCCGCTTAAATGACCCAGGTGAATAGGTCCGTTTGCATAAGGAAGTGCGGAAGTAACTACAATTTTTTCAGGCAAATAATATCCGTTTTAAAAAACTGAATAACAAATATAGCGATTTTCTTCAAAGTAATTAAAGAGATTATTATACGCGCCTATAGAAGCAAGTAAT
>DATKLQ010000322.1:0-3052 GCA_035542335.1 Ignavibacteriaceae bacterium
GCCTCCCCACTTTCGATAAATTGTGGGTGATCTTTTTCATAGCCGTTAATGCCATGCTATATCGTTCGGAGGCTCAAGGCGTACCTTATCGAAGGCCCACGAAGGTTTACGTCATTAAGTGTTGACCGGCTATGTCCCAGAGTCTATAGTTTGTCTCAATGCGAAGGATTTCCATCTTCCTCGTGGGGACGCTACATCCCGTACACGCTATAGAACCTCGACTTGAGATGGTAAGAAATTTATCATTTTAGCTTTTTCCGAAGAACCGCCTTCAAAAAAAGCTTGTGATCATCAAGATTTATATGAGGCCAATAATTGGCATCAAAATTGCTGTTCTTTAGTTGCCTTTTGTATCGAATCCGTAAGAACCCTTTCTCTTTCAACGCTCATCCTAAGGAGTTAGGATTTGATTTAATGGATAGAATTCCGGCTGACACGACATTATGCAAGGGGGCGTACCAATCCGATGCAACGCCGGCGTTAAAATTCGGTTATCGGCCGGAGTTGGACGGTCTTCGGGGCATATCTATCCTGCTTGTTTATATTCATCATTTATATTACCCACTTATGCCAGGGGGATTCTTTGGAGTTGATGTTTTTTTTGTTTTGAGTGGTTTCTTAATTACATCTTTATTAGTGCAAGAACAAGAACGAAAGGGTTCGATTAGTCTCAGAGACTTCTATATTAGGCGGGCTTTGCGGTTAATGCCGGCTCTCCTTACCTTTATCCTAGTCATAGGTGGTTTCGCCCTTATCTTTTTAGATACAATAAGGAGAGCTGCAGCTTTTCACGGGATCTTGATGGCTTTGTCGTACGCCTCAAATTGGTTTATCGCATCTGGTTATTTCACCCCGAACAACCCCTTAGGAATTACATGGTCGCTCGCCATCGAGGAGCAATTTTATTTGACCTGGCCCTTATCCCTCAGTCTTGCCCTAAGGTATAAATTAGGACGCCGCTGGTTTTTTTACATTCTAGCCCTTGCAATTGTTATTATACCTATGCATCGCAAAGTACTCGCAGTTTACGGGGCGAATGTCATGCGTCTATATTACGCTTCAGACACTCGTGCCGATACGCTACTAATTGGTTGTCTCATGGGTCTTTTAGTTTCATGGCACGTATTGCCCCATTATAAAGGATTTGAAATCAGTATGAAATCTTTGGCGGCACTCGCTTTTGTTTTTCTCGGATATATGGTTAGTACTGCATCGCCCGTGGATAGGATGTTATATCTGTACGGAGGGTATACGCTGGTTGCTCTCTCCATCGGGTTGATTCTTATCGTGCTAGTCGTTTGGCCGCCAAAGGTTGTACTGTCCATTCTAAGATTTGCACCACTCGTATGGATCGGGCGGATTTCTTACGGCCTCTATTTGTGGCATTGGCCTGTTCGCTTGTTTGTATATTCAAGATATGGGCTACCTGCTTCAGTCGGAGAACTATTGATCGGGGTGGGTCTTTCGTTATCGATGGCGACCCTTTCATATTATTTCGTTGAAAAGTCGTTCCTTCGTTGGAAAAAAAGCTTTAGTTTCAATAAATAAATCAACGGGAGTAAAAGTATACCTAACCCGTGTAGATCAAGCGTCTTGATTTTTTTATTTCCTTTACTTTGGTTTTTGGAATTATTTTTGCGAGACTTTAAAATCAATTTGTCAAATAGGCTTTAGTCAACAATATTAGAATAAGATAAAGTCTTGTAGTCCATTGAACGAGAAAGAACCTCTGGAAAAACGATCATTATAATCTTTACTAAAGAGTATCAAATTTATGCTCAAAAAAAAGTACCTCACATTTTGTTTGGAATTAATATTTATTCTTGTCATTATCTTGGAAGGAGTGAAGGTATTAGAAGAAAAAAAATATGGAGACCTGATCGATTCTGATGAAGTGGCTTGGATATTCACAGGATACTACTTTAATCTCTATTTTCTGCGCGGCGGTCTTCTTCATCCAGATTGGAAGGATTATGAGGCGTTTGACCACCCTCCGTTGGTTAAATACATCGTAGGCGGGGCACTTTTCCTCAAGGGATATACGATCGATTCTCTTGACCCAAAAAGATTTTGGAATACCATTCCGATAAATAAATTTCCAGTCTATTTCGACTTAATAAAGCAGCAAATCCCAAATCCGACCATCGTTATACCTTTTGTAAGATGTGTCATTTTTGGCTTTGCTCTTTCCTCCCTACTTTTAATCTATCTCTTCGTCAGGACTTCATACGGTATCTTACCTGCATTGATTTCCACATCGTTGATCGTCATCAATCCGATTTTCAACAAAATTTCAGTATGGATTCTTGCAGAACCGATATTATTGTTCTTTTTTGCGTTGTTTCTTCTATTGTGCGCATTTTATTCAAAAACCAAAAAAAATATCTATCTTGTTTTTGCCTCGGTTGTATGCTCTTTGGCCTTTTTGGCGTAACTGAACGGAATTCTATTGGCCCCGATATTAATTATTGTTTTCTTGGCAAAAAATAAATTTTCAATCTCGAAACAGGATTGGAAATTTGTAATTGTCTCGTGTATTGCTTTTTTGCTAGTTACTATTTTTCTAAACCCTGTTTTTCTAAATAATGGGATTCAAGGAATAAGAAAAATGATTGAGGTGAGGTTGTCAGCATTTCATATTTATCAGGAAACATATAAGGATGTCGCACTCATATCGGTCAGTGAGAGGTTTCTCACTGCAACGAAAATGATATTTTTCAGATATTCCGTGTTTTATCGCTTCCTTAAAATTCCTGTTGAATTAATCATGTTTGTTTTAGGAATGTATTATTGTTTTAGAAGGAAAGATTTACTCCTTCTGTCAATGTTCGCATTTCTGGTCATCATTCCCGTATCCTTCCTCCCCTATAACGTATTCAAATATTATTATTGGATTTTCCCCTTCACCCATATGATTGCGGCTTTGTCATTTAACCTTTTCGGAGAGATATGGAAGGGAAGACCGCGGATTCTGGAAACAAAATAGGTTGATTGTTTTGATTTTGTACCCCAGAGAAGGATTACTTAGGTTTTGTCGAAAGATTAAAATCGA
>DATKLQ010000323.1:0-11927 GCA_035542335.1 Ignavibacteriaceae bacterium
CTGAATTTCCATTAGTGTTAATAATATAAACGGAGCTGTCGGCAAGAACAGCGAGGTCATTACCCGTTTCAGTTAAGGTTTTATTTCCCTCAGGAATTCCCAGCCGGACGGAAGCAATAGGTTTAATAATTGAATCCCCAAAAGTAACTGTGAAGCTCATTTTATTCGAAATGCCCGAAAAATTTCCGATTGTAATTAAGCTGTTTGCCCCTGAATTCGAATTTGAATTGGGCCGGGTATCTTTAGAGAATTTACCTTTAAAAAGTTTTGCCGGATTGTTTTTATACCAGAAATCTTCCTGAGTTCCTTCGCCGATTACAATATCGCCCAGCAGCGTTTTAAACTGTTCTCCAATATCCTGCACGCCGTCGGCTTCTTCCACATCGACTCCGCGGTGATTTTTATCATTATTAATTTTGTCTTCGGCTATTTTGTCATTAATTACATTTTCATCGATGTGCCAGATTACTATGCCGCTGCCTGGCAAAGCCCAATCGAATTCATCAACATCAGTAATTACACCATCCAGAGAATCGACATCTATACTTGAAAAACCTGTTGTATCTTTTGTAAAAATCCTTGTGCTGCTTATTCCGTTATGCCATACTGTTATATGTGAACCATCATGGCGTGTGTCCCTGTTTCTATTTTCTATCAGGAAGTATTCGGAAGAATTAATGGGTATTTTAAGAATTAGAGTATCCGATCCGGAAGAGGCCAGGTCAGCTGCCAAATTAATTGCCGAAGAAACCAAATTTACGGTGACAGGTTCAGCCCAGCCTAGCCTGATTTTTTCCCAGGCAGATGGTTCGGGAGGAAATAAACCGTTATATGCAAAAATTGACTGGCCGTCCATTAAGCCAAACCTGCCAATTGCACTCAAGCCGGTCTGAGTATTGAAGAGATCCGGAAGCCCAAGATGACTTGCCACACTTGCAGCCAGCAGCCCATTAATAGAAACTTCGAAGAGTACTTTACTTCCGTCTATAGCGCTCAATTCACGGCTTTCAGTTTCAGGAATTATCATGCTGTTGTTTATAACAAATGAACCGCCTGAAACGGGAACGGAAATTTTCTGAGGAGAATTTTCCCCGATATAAATGGAAGGAATATCCCGTTCATTCCCTATGCTTCCCGGAAGTGAAATGTCCCTCCCTACACCGGCATGAAATACCGTAAAAAGATCATACTTGCTGAAATCAAAATTAGGATATGCCGAATCTGCCATTTCCCATGCTTTCGAAGCCATTTCCGCTATGGGGGTAAAATCACCTGATTTAATTCCGGGCGAATAATTCCTCATCACCTGGGGGAGAGAAAAAGTATCCGGAAGAATATAATATTCTATGTTGAGGTTTCCCTTAGAGATCCTGGCAAAATAATTTTTTACAAAATCAAGATGAGCACCGAAATAAGATCTGTCATGAGGAAGAGGATCGATAATTGAACTTCCATAATTTACGGAGTATATAGTGCCGAACTTGCCGTTTCCGAATGTAGTTTCATCGCGATCACTTTGAAAGCTAACCATAACACCGAGTATTCTGAGGGTATCGGACTCGGCAGAGATAGAAAGGGGATTTAAAAAAGACGGATTAATCCTTCCGATAAAATTTTGGGCAGTTAAACTGCCCAAAATTATCAATGAAACCTGGAGGCGGAGAAAAAATTTCAGCATAAAATTTAAATACCCCTGGGTAATCCTCTAGTGCTTTCAGGTACGGCACCCCAGCCGATAAGCACAGTAAACCTGAGGGTATCCGAAAGCGGATGATTTTCACCCCCCTTGAATACCGAAGTTGTTATATAGCTGAAATCAAATCCGTAAATGTCATACCTAATACCTGCACCGAACGTGATAAACTTCCTGTTTCCATATGAGGGATCTTCATAAAAGTAACCGGCCCGCAGAGCAAACAGAAAATCCCCCGGCGTGCCGTACAAGTATTCCAGCCCCATTGATGTTACAATATCTCTTAATTCCTCACTGAAAGGTTTATCTCCCCATGCCGTAAAAATAGCCTGGTACCATTCTTTAGAAGTATAGGAGGTATCTATACCGTTGCCGGTATTGGAAATAACCATCTTTTTGCTAACAAGAAGCTTGCTGAAATCTAGAAGATAGGTTAAAGAATTAAATTCATCATCCATTATTTTATACGCAAAACCTAACCTAAAATTAGTGGGAATCGGATCCGCTTGAGCACGATCGATATAATATATTTTAGGGCCCATGTTGCTCAAATTAATGCCCATACTGAACTTATTCCCAAGATCCTCATCAACCAGCGGCAGGACAAGTTTTCCCGGCCTCCACATTGCTCCGACATCAAAGCTTATTGAAGTGGCAACGCCCTTACCTGTTTCACCTTCTGTAGGCTGATCCGAAAGGCGGCTGTGAATCAACCTGAAATTAAATCCAACACCCCAATCAGGGTGCAGTTTTGTTGCATATCCCAGAGTTAAAGCAGCATCGAAGGAATTGAACCTTCCTAGCTCAACAACATTTCCATTTGCATCTAATTCGGAGGCAGTTCTTACAAATTCACCAAAGTTCATATAAGTAATACTAGCCGTGACACTTCCGTCGAGATCTTCAATATATTGGCGGTAAGTTAAGTAATCATAAAAAAGATCAAGATGAAATTGCGGAAGCCAGTTGCTGTGGGTAATACTTAATTCGGTACCGCTTTGAAATGCAATACCTCCGGGATTCCAAAAAATGGCGGCGGAGTTATCGGCCAATCCGGCCCCCGTTTCACCTAAACCACCGGCACGGGAATCAGGTGCCAAAAGTAAAAATGGTACGGCAGCTTCACCCTGAGCATTTGCAATCCCTGCAAATGGGACTGTAAGCATAACGCCGACCGTCAAAAGTCTAATAATATTGTTCATTTTATTCCTCCGATTTTGAAAAAAATCATTTCCAATTTAATTACCCCGAATTTTATAATTCAATTCTTAAATTTATACAATATTACCGCAGAATAGCTAATTTTCCCAGTACACTTTTACTGAACTGGCCGTCTGCAGATTTAACCACTATTTTATATAAGTAAACCCCGTTTGCCAACGGGTTTCCATCCTGATCCCTGCCGTCCCAGTCAAGTTTAACAAAGTTTTCATCTTCGCCTATATTTATTCTTTCAATTTCCTTAATCATTCGACCTGCAACCGTATATACTTTTACTTTTACGTCGAAAATCCCGCTCTGATGATTCTTTTGAAAAGTAAACGTTGTATTTGAAGAAAAAGGATTCGGGTAATTGTATACATCTTTAATTACCAGATCATTTCCGTCGACCACGGTAAAATAACTTTCGGCACTGGAGAAATTATTAAATACATCCCATGCCTTTATTTTAATCTTATAATTTCCCTCGGCTAATCCTGTAAATTGGTAGTTTATTTTTCCCGATTTACCTCCGGCATCCAGGTCGCCGGTGAAATAATCTGTAAAATCTATGGGAGAAGATTCATTATCATTCAAAATCCCTTCCATCTTATGACCTATTCCGGTGCCGGTAGTATTTAAGCCGGTCTCATCGCTCAAATTGACAATCAGTCTGGAGTCAGGATTTATAATAGTTGAGCTTCCGGGTCCAGGATTATCGTAATGAATTTCAATATCCGGTCCTTTGCCGTCGTTAACTGCAGTGCTGTCGCTTCCTCCGACAATTATTCTATCAGTAAACCCCACTCCGTCCGATGAACTATTTGAAAAATAAACCAATGCTTTCCCATCTTTATTCTCATATGATATATCTTTCGGAACGACAAAGTCAGCCGTATATCTCCCGTTAACAATAGAGATTTTGCCGTTAAAAAGAATGCCGCCGGGGTTAGTTATAAAGTACTTATTAGTGGTTATGCTGTCAAGCTTTTCCACAATCGTTGTACTTCTTTCCGAATCAAAAATAGACAATATAGCTTCCCCGTTATAATCTTCCCATAAAGAATTATCCGGTTTCTTTATTGTTCCGGCGAGCCTGGCTTTACTAAGTGCTTTCAGCTGAACGTTATTTATGGATGTAATTAAGATACCATTAATTGAATCAACTGATGAGTTATATTGAGGGATCTTAAGCCGTATGGTAGGATCGCCGAACAAATGAAACTTTCGATCATTATCCGCGGTCCTCCCTTGTTTCATTAGGAAATAAGCTTTACCGATTGTAATTGTTAAATTATCTTCTTCTCTCGGCGATATAAGAAGCCTTCTATAAAAGTCCTCATTTAAAGCCCTATTTGATTCTGCATATACCTGTCTTGTTGATGCGAGTGCTCCTATAGCTCCAGCTCCATTCATTGTGATTAATAATTCCGTGCCGCTTTGAGTTCCCGTAAAATCATCCTCTCCGAAATTGCATGTAGCGGCAGTTAAAAAGAAGTATTTGTCGTTATGTATTTGCGATATGCTTGAACGGTTTTCCCAAACCATTTCATGAGCCAAGACTTCATGGTTGCCATGGCCTATATAATTCACTATTAATGTACCGGAGTTAATTGCATTTATAATTGCCTTATTCACTTCAGGCTTCCTGGGCCCTCCTCCGGTAAATACTGTAGGATATGCCGGAAGATATATTTTGTTTATATTAAACGATTTTGGAATTAATTTAGCTAAGCTCTCCGATTGTGAAACATGAAGATCTCCATCATTTCCCTCCGTTGTCCAGCCGTCATCTGCCACCAATGTAATTAAGTTCTGCCAAGTGCCTCTCTCCATATTTGTCTCATAATCTATAATTTTGTCCACCACCGAGTTGGCTTCATTTATCGTTTGTACATTCAGCCGGCCGATAGCTAAATCAATCCTCAAATCATTCCCATCTACTTGTGCAAAATAATCATCCACAGGGTATGAATTGATTAAGGACAAATTTGCATTGTAATTGGGGGGATTTGTAATTAAAGGAACCTGGTATGTCGGTATAAAATCATTATTTGCATTTTCGACATTTTTTGCATCATAGGTTCCGTCACCTAATAATAATACATATTCCGGTTTTACGGTCCAGTTATCATATGCATATTGAATAAAATTTCTTAATGCAGTCGGGTCCGTCATTCCTCCGGAAAATTCATTATATATTTCGTCTATATAAGCTATTGAGGTAGATAATTTAAACTTTGATTCTCCTTCCCGGTATTCTTTCAATCTATCTGCTGCTTCTTTAAAATTTTTATTTGAAATTATTATAAGCTTGGCTTCTGAAATTCCCGTGACATTCTCATTAGGCATATTGACTGGGTTCCGGGGAACTTTAAATTTATCATTCCCGATACCGATATATTTGGAAACAAATCCCGAAGTCAGAGCCTCTTGGAACCGGAATTCTCCTCCGCTTATAAATGGGTTCGCAACAATCTTCACATTTGCAAAATCGGTAATATCATAAACTTTTATATTCGGTGATGACGAAAATCCGCTCAAATGGTATTCAACTACTGCAGTGGTATCTTTGGAAAAAAATATCAGCGTATCTCCCTGGGCGCTTAAATTTTTTTGATAATAGATTTCGAAAAAATCAAGATAACCTTTGGAGGTGGAACTCGCGTTTGTTATCTGGAATTTGAGCTGGCTTGTATTTCCCGTTAACGGCCCGTTGAATACAACTGTTTTCAGCAGTTGGTATCCTGCCGAATAATCTCCATTCCCGAAACCGGCTATGCCTTGTGAAAGAAGCAAATTTGAATTTTCCTCAACCCTCAGAGTAAGAGATGCCTCAGATGCATTTATAAATCTGAACTTGTATGTTATGGGAGTTGTCTCTATTCTGGCATCTAGTTTATTGATATAAATCTTCATTGGGAGAGACTTCGAGTACTCATCTCCGACATAGAATCTGCCGGTGGTGGCAACTTTTACTTTATCTTCTTCCAAGGAGGCGAAAGCTTGTGTTGTGCTTTGAACATACTGGGCCTGATTCAAATTCCCGTTTTTAGCCTGCATCCTTTTACCGTTGTTTCCGCCGGCGGTTATCCAGAAATAATTTGTCTTCGAATAAGGGGTAAAATATCTCAGCACCGAATGGCTCACCGTATCATATTCCCAGAAATTTATTCCCCTGCCGTAGAATAATATATAATCTCCTGCATCAAAACTGCTGTCTTCCTCACCTGCGACAAAAATTGCATTTTCAATCAAATCGGAGGGATGGTTTGCTTCAATGGTTTCGGGAAGCTGTTTGCCGCCGTTATTATATATCTTTATTGTCCGGGGATCTACGGAAGCGGCATCGAATCCCCAAGAAGCGAACAGTGCACGATCTATTTTATATATTCCTTCGTCAGGAGCTTCAAACCTTACCCAGGTGCCAGTTGATAAAACGCCGACGGTAGTTTTTTTAATTTTTTTTCTCTCAATTTTCCAGAATTTTGCAACTTCATAATTCGGCAAAGATCCTTTAAGAAATTGATCCTCAGGCCCGCGGGTTGTTTTCCGGTTCGGCGAATAATTAATTCTGAATATTATTTTATTGTAGATTACTATCCTGTTTTCCAGAGGATAAAATTTTACCGGCTTTACTATAAAATTGCCCGTCGGTATTCCTCTCATAATTTCAAAATCTCCGAAGCTTACTAATTCTTCATCATTGCGGTAGTCATTATAATTATCTCCGACTATATACTCGGATACAAGCATATCATTTTTTAATTTAGGTTTCCCGATCGGCAGAAGTTTACCCGAAATTTCTTTATGTGAGGAGTTTAAAATTTCTATGGTATTACCGAATTCGGAAGGCACTCCGATATTTATTGATCTAACCGGAACTGCAGCTTCTCCCCATTTATTTCCATCCGGGATATAGCCGTTGGTCAGATCTATCCCGAGAAATTCTTGGTTATTTATTTTTTCTTTTAAAGTATCGTATAAAGGAGTGTATTCTATTACTATAGAATTAAAGTCCGATGAGATTATTTTTAGATCGTCTTGGGGGTAAATTTGAATGGCAGTCCAGATGAACAGGAATATTATAGAGATATTGCTTTTCATTAAGTATTAAAAATAAATTATGGAGAAACCCCGTAAAGCGGGTGTTTAGCTTCTATTTCTTCCTGTAGCAACTATCCCTATAAACTTCTCCAAAATGTTGGTTTAATTTAAGTAACGCCTTCCTATTTTGTCAAGTCAATTGCAAATTATCATTATTGATGCTGGATGCTGGATGCCGGATACTCGATGCTGGATAATGGATCTGGATACTGGATTATTGATACGGATTCCAGATTCCTGAAACCGGATGCTGGATACCGGAAACTCGATACCCGGATTCTTGATACTTGATACCTGAGGAGCACGTGATGTTTCCTGGTAATTTTATGATAAGGGCACGAACCATTTACCATTTTCCATTTTCCATTTACCATTTTCCATTTTTTATGCCTACTGCCTATTGCTTTTAAAGACCAAGCTCATCTTTTTTTTCTGTCATAGTTTTTACGCAGAATTCAATATGTTCGTCAAGCGGAATGCCGATCTCCTCAGCTCCTTTATAAATATCTTCCCTGCTTACACTGCGTGCAAAAGCTTTATCTTTCAGCTTCTTCCTGACAGATTTAACCTCAACTTCAGCAATTGATTTACTCGGCCTTACATATGCTACTGCAGTTAAAAATCCTGCAAGCTCGTCGCAGGCAAATAAAATTTTCCGGAGTATAGTGTCTCTTTGAACACCGGAATAATTTGCATGAGAAAGAATTGCGTTTCTAAATTTTTCATCGAAACCTTTTTCTTTCAAGATTTCAGATCCTTTAAACGGATGCTCTTCAGCTGTCGGAAACATCTCATAATCGAAATCATGGAGCAGAGCCACATTGCCCCAGTAATCTTCATCTTCACCGAATTTTTTAGCATAAGCCCTAACGCAGGCTTCAACGGAATAAGCATGCTTCAATAAGCTTTCCGATTTAGTATACTCTTTAAGTATCGATAAGCAATAGCTTCTATCTTTTGTTTTTTCTTCCATACTTATCCTCTTGAATATTCTTAAAAAATGGGCTGCATCCTGGACAAAGCTTCACTTACGCAGCCGGATTAAAGCTGGGACAGAGATCGCCTAGAATACATTGTGCACACTTTGGCCGCTTTGCGTTGCATATTGTTCTTCCATGAAGAATCAGCCAATGGGAAGAATTAATCCAATCTTTCTGCGGAACCAATTCTTTTAACCTTAATTCTATTTTTTCCGGATCTTCGGAATCTATAAAGCCCAAACGGTTGGATAATCTTTTTACATGGGTATCCACGGCAATCGCGGGAATACCGAATGCGTTTCCAGCAACGACGGAAGCGGTTTTTCTGCCCACCCCCGGAAGCTCATTTAACGCATCGAAATCCGAAGGAACTTTGCCGCCGTGCTTATCAATTAATTCCCTGCAGCAAAGTTTTATGCTTTTTGCTTTTTGCTTGAAGAACCCCGTTGAATGAATATCTCCTTCAAGCTCATCATCCGGAACTTTGAGATAGTCTCCGGGCGTTAAATATTTTAGGAAGAGATCTTTTGTAACGATGTTTACCCTGGCATCAGTGCACTGGGCCGATAAGATTGTGGCAATCAATAGCTGAAACGGAGTTTTAAAATTCAACGCGGTTTTGGGATTAGGATATTCTTTTTTAAGCCGTTTGAAAATCTCTTCAGCATATTTCCTGCTGACTTCCCCCGGTTCCGTTTTAATTTTTGATTTCATTTTGATTCATAAAATTTTTTAAAAAAAATTAAAATCTAAGAATCACACCTTAAGTTCAGTAGCAGTCATTTATAGTCATTTGTTGTTAATAAAAATTATCTTATCAATCTTTAAATTTTTTAATCTTTTAATCTTTTAATCTTTTAATCTTGTAATGAGCATAGGGTAAATTCATTTTCCCTTTTCCATCCGTCTACGTCCGACAATATCGGACTTCGCCGGACAGGTTTTCCATTTACCATTTTCTATCTTTATAGTATCTAGGATGCTTTATGAACAACCTCTCAACGGGCTTATTATTGATAATATGACTTTGGATTATTTCTTCAACATCGTTTAAAGTCACTCCGCCGTACCAAACCTGTTCGGGATAAACTACAATTGTCGGCCCGAATTCACAGCTGTCAAGACAACCTGAAGAATTAGCTCTCACTTCGGATTTTAAATTCAGCTCCTTTAATCTTTTTTTAAACAATTCCCGCACCTGGATGCTTCCCTTATCGCTGCAGCATCCGCGGGGATCGTCGGGCGGTCTTTTATTTTCACAGATAAAAATATGTTTTTCAAATCGCTTCATTTTTTTTGATTATGCAATTAAATCGATAAGCACATATTTATTTTATAATTAATTGTAATTTGAATTTAAAAAATACATATGGAATATTAAGGAGACAATATTTTTAATTGCCTAGGTTTAGCTGTACGGTTTCCATTTATTTCCCGATATCCGGGGATTTAAGAAAGGATTTTGCCTACAATTTCTGTGGTTAATGGTTTGACGATATAATCAACTACATTTTTATTAGTTAAAGCCCGCTCTTTATCTCTTAGATCGAATGATGTTGTAAGTATATAAATTTTGTACCGTGCCCTGACTTGTTCATCAAGCTTATCAAAGTAATCCAGGAATTCCCAGCCGGAAACCCTGGGCATGTTCAAGTCGAGAAAAACTATTGCCTGGTCATTTTTATTGTCATTCGTATTTTTCACCAGGTAATCAAATCCTTCTTCCGGGATAGTAAATGCTTTTACAAAAGCACCTTTAACGGAGGTCTTTATTGCAATCTGACATAGTGCATTATTAATTGTATCATCATCTACAATAATGAATTTTTGCTGGGTATTCATCTAAGAGACTCCGGCTTAATTTTTTTTAGAATTTCGAGTTTTAAACTAATAAAAATTGAAGAATGAAATTTAAAGTTCAAATTCTATTTTAAACTCGGTTCCTTTATTTACCTCGCTCTGGATCTGGATTTTACCGCCGAGGGTTTCGGTCTGCATTTTCGTCATGAATAATCCCATTCCTTTTCCCTCAGTATGAGTATGAAAACGCTTATACATCCCAAATACTTCATTCCCCTTTTTCTTTAGATCAATACCAATTCCGTTATCTTTGAAAGTTAATAACAGTTTACTGTCGCTCTTAAAGCTTGTAATTTCAATTAAAGGATTTGAATCTATTCTTTTATATTTAATGCTGTTTAAAATCAGGTTATAAAAGATACTGTACAAATAGCTCTTCAGGGTCAGTATTTCATCAATTTCACTGAAGTCGGTTTTAATTTCAACATGTTCGGCCTCAATAAGGGCAGATATGCTTGTTTTAATATCTTCCACTAGTTTTGAAAAAGATACTTTCTCTTTTTTCTCGTTAACTCCCTGCTTCACCTGGAGTATGTTGCTCAAATCAAGTATAACTTCATCAAGCTTTTTAACCGAAGAAAACAATCCTTTCATCATTAAAGATTTTTCATTATCATCAAGGTTCACATGCTGCATTGCGTCCGAAATGCCGATTATATTTGCCACCGGCGTTCTGAGATTATGAGACATTATATAAGTGAACTGCTCAAGGTTCCTGTTCTGCTGCATTAATTCTGCAGTCATTTTTTTAAAGGCTTCATCTGCTTTTTTTACATCAGTTATATCTTCTTTAATAGCAATATAATTGGTAATCTCCCCCTGTTCATTTAGAATAGGAGAAATTAAAGCCGATTCCCAATACAGCTCCCCGTTTTTTTTCTTATTCAAAAATTCTCCGCTCCAATTTTTTTTGCCGGAAATTGTCTTCCATAGCTGTATGTATTCCTCGCCGGTCATCTTGCCCGACTTAAGAATTCTCGGATTTTTTCCTTTTACTTCCTCAAAAGTGTATCCGGTAAGTGCAGTAAATTTTGGATTCACGTATTCAATTTTTCCGTTGATATCCGTTATTACTATTGATGCGGGGCTCTGCTCAATCCCCGCCGAAAGCTTTCTGATATTATCTTCAGCGACTTTACGTTCGGTAATATCATGAACAATAGAATACAAAAAGGTTTTACCGTTAAAAGAAATTGGGCCGCTGAATACTTCCACGTCTTTAATCTGGCCGCCGGCCAGCTTGTGCTTGAAAAAGAAGTGGCGGCCCTTTTCGGTTTTGGCTAGTTGCATTTCTCTGAATACATTATTTTGCGGAAGCTGGTTTATATCGGAGATGCAAAGGCCTGTTAACTCTTCATGTGAATAACCGTAAAAATTCAAAGCTGCGGGATTTGCTTCCATAATCCTTCCCGTTTCAGGATCAATCAGGAGCATAATAGAGTGGTTATTCTGGAATAGGCTTCTATAACGTTCTTCGCTCTCGTTGAGAGCTTGCTCTGCATTCTTCCGGCGCGTAATATCTCTTACAATAGCTACAATATATTTTTTCTCGTCAATCGGGAGTAAGGAAAGATTTATTTCACAATATGCTGCCGTATTGCTGTTTATTAAAATCCATTCAAAAAGCCGGGGTTCTCCTTGATTTACTTTATCAAAAATTTCCGATAATTTTTGATCCGAACGGGAACCATCTTCCTGAAATTCCGGGGAAAAATCCAACAAAGATTTGGAAGTAATAACCGATTGTGCTGCTTTAAAAATTTCTTCAGATTTAGCGTTGCAATTAATAATTTTTTCATTTTCAATAATCAGGATAGAGTCGTTGGATGTCTGGTACAAAGTTTCAAATTTCTTATTTGATTCATTTAATTTAAGCAGATCCTTATAATTCTGCCTGCTTTGAAAATAAAGGAAAAATAATCCGGCAACGGCTACTAAAGGAAAAAGAAAAATCAGGATAAAGGACAACCTGTTCGATACCGGTTTATAAATTTCAGATAGGTCGATCTTAGATACCAAAAGCCACGGCGTATTCTTAATTTCCCTAAGATCTGCCAGCACTCTCTCTCCTCTATAATCTACGCCCT
>DATKLQ010000324.1:0-8301 GCA_035542335.1 Ignavibacteriaceae bacterium
CACAATTTCCTTAGCATCCTGAGCCAAAGAAAATGACATTATAAAAACAACAAAGAGAAGGATTTTCTTCATATGTTTCCTTATTCAAACTGTCAAATCATTTTTATACTAATTATTCTTATCCCTTTATACCCTATCCCCTTATCCCCTCTCTCCCTCCTCACCCAAATTGCTTAATCAATATTTTCTTTACTTTTTCTGCCGGAAACGTTTCCGGATCAATCATGCAGTGCAGCTGAATCCCGTCTAAAACTGCAGAAAAGTATCTCATCATAGCAACCGGATCTTTTTCCCCCTTTTCTTTAAAATATTTTACCAATTCCTTTAAATAAGGTTCGCTCATTTTCATCATTTTATCCATTACCATTGCCATTACGTCCGGCTGGATAAAAACAGAGAAGTATAATTTCCAGAATTCAGGTTTTTCAAGAACTAAATCGATGGTTGCATTAATTATCTTTATTATATCCTTCTGTTCAATTTTCTCTCCGGGTTTCAGAGGCATAAATTCCGACATAATATTTTCAATTAAACCGATCATCAGCTCGTTAAGGAGCTCTTCTTTACTTTTAAAGTAATTATACATCAATCCTTGAGAAATACCGGCCTTGTTAGCGATAGCACTTATTGTCGAAGAATAATAACCTTCTTTTGCAAAAACCTGCAGGGCTGCCTCAAGTATCTTCTTTCTGCTCTCCTGCCTTAATGATTCAAATTGTTCTTTTGTTCTAGGCATTTTCCTTTTGATTGAATATTCATTCAAACATAAATAACTATGAATTCCGTTTCAAGTTATTTTAGAATGAAAGTGATCTATGTTAAGATGAATTTTCTCTAAAAGCTAAAAAGTCCGTTTACCTTTTAATCAGCCGAAATAGGGGTTTATTTTGATTAACTATTAGAAAAAGCGCTATTTAATTCACCATACATGTATTTATACTGCCGTTCATACATAAATTTTATATCTCCTTTTATGAATTTATATTTTTGTATCAGAAAAAAATATTTCTGAGTTGTCAGATTCTAAATCCAAATAAAAATTCGTTAAATATTCATCCAAAAATTATTTCAATAAGCGGGAGCAAATAATGCGAATCTTCCTTTCTTTCTTGTGCATAGTGTATTTTACAGGTTTTTCCAGCGCACAAAACCTTTTAACCCTTGATCAAGCTATAAATATTGCTTTGCAGAGAAATCCGGATCTGCTGAAATCCACAAATGGTATCTTAACCTACGAATCCGGGATTAAAGCTTCTTACGGTGCCCTTTTGCCTTCATTGGGCGCATCCGGAAGGTGGGAATGGGTTCGTAATAAGGGTGTTGAACAAACTTTTACTGATCCCTCAACCGGCGCTAAATTTACCAGCAGCAGCGGAACTACTGAAACCAGAAGATATAATGCCGGTATTGGCACACAATGGGTATTGTTCGATGGCCTGGCAAACATTGCCTCCGTTTCCCAAAATCAGAATGACCTTGAGGCCGCCCGCATGTCCCTCGCAAGATTAAAACAGAGTGTTGTTTTTCAGACTATCTCATATTATTATGATATAATCAATACTCAAAAACTGCTTGCCTTTAAGGAAGATGATGTGAAATGGAATGAGCGTAATTTGGAGACTATAACTGAAAGGAACAAACTCGGAGCGGTTACTTTGGCTGATGTATATGCACAGCAGGTAAGAACAGGAAATGCGGAACTGGAAGTGGTGAGAACACAAAATAACCTTGAAGTTGCTAAAAGTAATCTTTTATATTATTTAGGACTTGATGTAACAACGGATTATGTATTTTCCGATTCTCTTACTGAAGGCGATCTTCAGAAATTGGAACAAAATATCTCTTCAGACTATAAAAACGTTTCCGAGCTTATGGAACAAGCCCTAGACACTAGATATGACTATAAAAGCGCCCGCTTAACCCTTGAAAGTGCTTATGACGGCGTAACGATTGCAAGATCGGGTCATTTTCCTTCCCTCGTCAATGATGCGAGTTTCAGTTCTGGTTCCAATACCTTTAAGGATTTGTTCAAATCAAAAACTTATTCGGTTGGACTAACACTACAAATTCCGATTTTTTCTGGTTTCTCTGTTGAAAACAGGGTGGAAATTGCGCAAGTTTCTGCGATGAACCAGGAAGTAACAGTCAACGAGCTTGAAAGAGATATAAAAAGAAATCTGCAGCAGACCTTTCTCGACCTTCAGGCAGCACAGAAAGCTCTGGATGTTGGAAAAAGAAATGTGCTTGCTGCAACTGAAAACCAGAAGATCGAACAGGAAAAATATAATATCGGCTCCGGTACTTTGCTGAATGTGCTTATCGCAAATTCCGAGTACACTAATGCATTGACAAACTATATTAATGCTCAATTTGCCTATGTTGTTTTAAGCGAGCAGCTTAAGTATCAGATCGGAACCCTTGATTATTCGAAATATGAACAATAAATATCAATAAAGTTTATTCAATAAAGGAGAATATTTAAAATGGCTAATGGGAGAAAAAAGTCCAAGAAAAAAATATACATTTTCAGCGGTATCGGAGCTGTGGTTGTTATTCTTATCCTTATAGCTTTGTTAGGCGGAAGCAAAGAGGAAATTATTGCAGTCCAGACTGAAAAAGTAATGAAACGGGATATTACTCAAACCGTCTCCGCAACCGGAAAAATCGAATCGGAATTTAAAGTAACTATTACTCCTGAAGTAACCGGGGAAATCGTCAATCTGCCCATTAAAGACGGGCAGAAAGTTTCTAAGGGCCAGCTCCTGATACAGATAAAAGGGGATCTCTACGTTGCACAGAGAGACAGGGCCGAAGCAAACCTCCAGGCCGCTGAAGCGAATCTTGCCCAAAGAAAAGCAGAGCTAGATAAAATTACAACCGATCTTCAGAGAGTCAAAGAGCTCCATAAGAAAAACCTGGCAAGCGATGCCGAGCTCGAAGCTGCAAACAGCACCTACCTTTCCAACAAAGCTATGTATGAATCCGCAGCAGCTAATGTTCTTCAGGCAAAAGCTTCCTTAAAGGAAATTGTTGAAGGATTAAATAAGACTACAATTTATTCTCCGATGAAGGGGACAGTTACTCAATTGAACGTTGAGCTTGGAGAGCGGGTATTCGGTGCCGGCTTCACTCAAGGCACAGATATAATGACCGTTTCCGATCTTAATAATATGGAAGCAAGAGTAGAAGTTGATGAAAATGATGTAGTGCTTATTTCGATAGGAGATACGGCAAGAGTGAAAATCGATGCATTTGAGGGTAGAGTTTTTAAAGGTATTGTTAAGCAGATTGGAAACAGCGCACAAACTACCGGCTTAGGTACCCAGGAAGAAGTTGTAAACTTTGAAGTAAGGATTAAATTAATTGATCTTGATGAGCAGCTAAGGCCGGGAATGTCTTGTACTGCAGATATTGAAACCGAAACTGTTAATAATGTATTAAGTATACCTATCCAAAGTGTTACTGCAAGAACCGATTTTGTCGCGCCTAAACCGGAAGAAGGGAACGGAGTTATCGCCGTAACTAAGGGTAACGATGAAAAGAAAAAGGACAAAGTTCAGGAAATAGTATTTGTCATTGACAAAGGAAAAGCTAAAAAAGTAAATGTTGTAACCGGAATCAGCAACGATGATTATATACAGATTAAAGAAGGATTAAAAGGATCCGAAGAGGTAGTGACCGGCAGTTATACCGCAATTTCCAAAGAATTGAATGATGGGTCTACAGTAAGAGTCGAGGATAAAAATGTTCAAAAGCAGAATCCTTCTAAATAAGGAGTCATAATGAATATCATTAATATTGAACATATTGCAAAAATATACCAGGTTGGTTCCGAAGAAGTGCATGCTTTACATGATGTTTCCTTAAAGATAGATAAAAATGAATATGTGGCAATTATGGGTCCTTCCGGTTCCGGTAAATCTACATTAATGAATATGCTTGGGTGTCTGGATACTCCAACATCCGGGAAGTATGATTTCAAGGGTGTAAGCGTGAGCGATATGAGCGATAACCAGCTCGCCGCAATCCGGAATAGGGAAATCGGATTTGTGTTCCAGACATTTAACCTCCTGGCTCGTTCCGATGCTCTTCACAACGTTGAGCTTCCGCTGATTTATGCCGGAATCCCCTCCCATGAGAGGAAAGAAAGAGCTTATTCGGCATTAGTGGATGTGGGGTTAAAAGACAGGATTCATCATAAGCCCAATGAACTTTCGGGAGGACAAAGACAGAGAGTTGCAATTGCCCGTGCTCTGGTTACAAGGCCGGCTATTATTCTTGCCGATGAACCTACCGGAAACCTTGATTCAAAAACCGGCGAGGAAATTATGGCTGTTCTCCATGAAATACACCAGAAAGGAAATACAATTATCCTCGTGACTCACGAAGAGTATATTGCCGAGCATGCCGCGAGAATCATCAGGCTTAGAGACGGACTAATTGAGAGGGATGAACTTGTTGTAAATAGGAAGGCTCCTAATCTTAAAGAAGCTGTCAATTAAATTTATTTAAAGAGGTCCTATGAACAATTTTCTTTTTGAGCTTCGAGAAAGCATGGTGATTGCATTAAGAGCAATTAAAGGGAATAAAGTCAGATCAATCCTTACCATGCTGGGAATTATTATTGGAATCATGGCCGTTGTTACTATGAGCACTGCCATTAAGGGAATAGATAATTCGTTCCAAAAAGGGATCAGCTCATTGGGTACCGATGTACTTTATGTGGATAAGTGGGCCTGGTATACCAATGAAGAATGGTGGAAAATGAGGAACCGGAAAAATTTAACTATCGAAGAATATGAAAAATTCAGGGAGCTGGCAAAGCTTCCTGTTGCCAGTGCTCCTGATACCAAAACAAACCAGACGGTTAAATACGGGGACAGACGAGTTGAGGGTGTTTTCATTCATGGCTCAACATCCGAATACATTAGAACGGTTAATTTTGATTTCAGCCAAGGCAGATTTTATTCTGATATTGAAGGCAATAGCTCAAGAGATGTTGTTGTAATCGGAAGCGAAATTGCTAAAAACCTTTTCCCAAGAGGAGATGCCCTGGATAAAACAATTAAGGTTGGACCGGTTGATTTTAAGGTTGTCGGAGTGCTTAAGGAACAGGGAAGTTTTATACTTGGACCGTGGAATCCTGATAACCTTGTATATATCCCCATTGGAGCTATATTTAAGCATTTCAGCAATGAAGCATGGAATACAGTTACATTTAACATAAGAGCACCCAGTCCCGCAATGGTTGCGGAAACCAAAGACGAGATTGAAGGTGTAATGAGAAAAGTAAGAGGATTGACGCCCGGGGAAGAAGATGATTTCTCAATAAACCAGCAGGAAGGATTGATTGATAATTACAACAAGATCGTCGGGGTAATCCAAATAGCAGGCTTGTTTATTACAGGCTTATCTCTATTCGTGGGTGCAATCGGTATAATGAACATTATGTTTGTATCCGTAAAGGAAAGGACAAAGGAAATCGGAATTAGGAAAGCAATAGGCGCAAAACGGAGAGCTATACTCGGTCAGTTCCTGCTGGAATCATCCACTATCTGCCTGATGGGAGGTTTTATAGGATTTTTATTTGCTGTTCTCCTGAGCATGATGATAAATCAGTTTATTCCGACTTCCATTCAATACAGCGCGGTTGTAATTGCAATATTAATTTCCCTGATTACAGGTATATTAGCCGGATTCGCACCTGCTTATACAGCAGCTAAAATGGATCCGGTCGAAGCTTTGAGATATGAATAAATTAATTTCGAATTCGGATTTCGAATTTCGGATTTAATAACGAAATTCAATCCGAAATCCCCAATCCGAAATTCACCAATGATGAGGTATACATGAATATAACCGAGATTGTATCAGTATCGTTTCAGTCTATTTTGAGCAATAAGCTGAGAACTTCTCTTACTTTACTCGGCATTGTAGTAGGCATTTTCTCGATAATTGTAATAATGACAGTCATTACGATGCTTCAAAGCAGCATAGATAACGGCTTATCAATGCTTAGCAAAAATACTTTCCAGATCCAGAAGTTTCCAGCTCTTCATGCCGGCGGGCCGGGCATGAGACTTAAATACAGAAACAGGAGAGATCTTACTCTGGAAGAATATGGTAAATTAAAAAACATGCTTACCCAGGCTAAATATATCGGAGCGGAGCAGTGGGAATTCGGGAAAGAAATAAAATTCAGGAATACTGAAACAAATCCAAATATAATGTTAGCGGGAATTACAACCGATGCGATGAAAACAAATAACTGGATTGTGGAATATGGAAGGGATTTTAGGCAGTATGATATAACCTACGCAAATCATGTCTGTATTTTGGGTTCGGATGTTGTAGATAAACTTTTCCCGGGAATCAACCCTGTCGGTCAGATTATCAGGGTTGATGGTCATCCTCTATCGGTGATCGGCATTATTCAATCGCAGCCCTCTCTTTTCGGCCAAAGCAGAGACAATTTCGCAGTAATGCCTATATCTACATTTCAATCCATTTACGGAAGAAGAAGCCAAAGTATCAATATTACAATAATGTCTTATTCAAGCTTCGATTATAATAATGTTATTGAATCAGCTATCGGTCATATGAGAAAAATTAGAAAAGTCGAACCTGGTCAAGAAAATGATTTTGATATTTTCAGCAACGAATCGCTTATAGGACAGGTGAACGATATTACCGGACCTATAAAAATAGGAGCAATTGTAGTTTCGATTATTGCACTTATTGCCGCAGGTGTCGGTATCATGAATATAATGCTTGTCTCTGTAACCGAAAGAACAAGAGAAATAGGGATTAGAAAAGCGGTGGGCGCCCGTAAAATAAATATTCTTACCCAATTTCTCCTCGAGGCTATTGCACTCTGCATCATTGGAGGAATAATCGGAATCGTACTCGGTGTGGGGATCGGTAATTTTGCCGGAAGCTTCTTAAATGCTCAGGCAGCAATACCGGTTGACTGGGTAGTTATTGGAATCCTGCTCTGCGTTTCCGTAGGAGTTATTTTCGGGACTTATCCTGCATATAAAGCTGCCAATCTTGATCCTATTGAAGCTTTGAGATATGAGTAATTAATTTTTTTATTGAATTTCTTTAAAAAAATTTCTTAGATTGGGTATCAAAATATTGATCATTGAAAATTGATTGTTGAAAATTGAAAATTGAGCGGGAAGTTTATCTTAATGATTTATTTAAATGCAAAATGAGCAATATTCAATTATAAGTTCTCAATTCTTAAGTTAGATTAGTTAGTTAAAAAATTTTTTAGAATTATTCCTTAAGGGGATAGAATGTACTTCGTTCAAATTCTTTTTGTAGCTCTCCAGTCTCTTAAGTCCAACCGTTTAAGAACTTTGCTTACTGTTCTCGGAGTAGTTGTTGGTATCTTTTCAATCATTGTTATAATGACAATAATTACCATGCTGCAGAACAGCATTGAAGAAGGACTGCAGTTTTTAAGCAAGAACACTTTTGAGATACGTAAATGGCCTGCAATTCAAACCAATAATCCTGCAGAAATGAAAAAGATCCGGAATAGGAAAGATATTACATTAGAAGATTTCTACCGGTTCCAGGAATTAATGAAGGATGCCAAAGTATTGGGCGCTTTTCAGGGGGACGGCGGCAAAATAATAAAATTCGGAAATAAGGAAACTAATCCGAATATTTACCTTGTGGGAGTTACTCAAGGTGTTTACAGAACTTTAAATCTTGAAATAGATGAGGGGAGAGAATTTAGAAACAGCGATATTGAATATTCTCAAAATGTAGTTGTCCTTGGATATTATGTTGTTGAAAAACTTTTTAATAATAATGACCCAATCGGTAAGATGGTTAAGATTGATGGCAAACCTTTTAGAGTAATAGGCACAATTAAAAAAAGACCTGAATTTTTTGGACAATCTCAAGATACCTATGCTGTTATCCCCATTACTACTTACCAAAGCATGTACGGTAAAAGAACTTCTAGTGTTGATATTACGGTAATGACTTATAGCAAAGAAGATTACTTCTCAACAATCGAAACGGCAATAGGACATATGAGAACAGTTAGAAAAGTTAAACCGGGTGAGGAAAATGATTTCGATATCTTCAGCAATGAATCCATAATGGGACAAATTAATGATATTACTGCAGGAATAAGAATCGGCGCTTTAGTGGTGTCAATTATTGCTCTTCTTGCAGCAGGAGTGGGAATAATGAATATTATGCTGGTCTCTGTTACCGAAAGAACCAGGGAAATCGGAATAAGGAAAGCAGTCGGGGCGCGTAAAGGATCTATTTTACTCC
>DATKLQ010000325.1:0-3423 GCA_035542335.1 Ignavibacteriaceae bacterium
TTAAAATTCTTCGATCATCATACTTCTCCTATAAATCAGTATGCGTTTCATATCTTGTAGTTTTCAGTCTTCTTATTTATATTTAATCTTAATAATAACAGAGCAATGTAAGCAGGATAAAAATTGAATGCAGTAATAGCCGATCCGGTATTTTTAGTAAGGGAAGGATTTAAAAGAGTTACTGAAAATGTGAAGGATTTCACGGTTAAAGGAGAAATTACAAAGGCTTCGGAATTCTGGAACAAAATAAAGTCCCTAAACCCGGACCTGCTGATCCTCGATTATGATCATCCCGATTTTTTTTCAATAGAAGATTTAAAAAAAATCGATGAATATTCACCGGGTACTAAAATTCTTATTATCTCTAATCATAATAAAAAAGAAAATATTTTAAAGGCTGTAAGAACCGGTGCATTGGGCTATTTGACCAAGGAATGCGGAGAAGAAGAAATTATAGGCGCCTTGGAAGCAGTTTCAAAAGGTGAAAAATTTTTCTGCAATAAGATTCTTGATGTTATTCTTGAAAAGCATTTAAAGCGAGATGATGACGAATGTAAACCTGCAGCTTTAAGCATGAGGGAAATAGAGATTATCCAACTAGTAGTAAAAGGATTCTCAAATAGGGAAATTGCAGACAAACTTTTCTTAAGCATTCATACAGTTTATACTCACAAGAAAAATATTATGAGGAAGTTAAAAATTAAATCCCCTGTTGAACTGGTTCTTTATGCGCTGGACTCGGGGATAACGGATTAAAAGTCATCCCCCCTAATCTTTGGAATTTTCTCTCCATCCTTTTCCTATTCAATTGAGACTAAAAACGAATAGCGGTATATTAACTTAAATCATTTCAAAATACACAGGATTTTTAATTTTGAGGATCTTAATAACAAACGATGACGGCATAGGTTCCAGGGGCATTGAATTTTTAGTCCAAGCTCTTAAGGAAATAGGAGAAGTTACAGTTGTCGCTCCGCTAAAGGAACAGAGCGCAGTTGCCCACGGAATAACAATGCTTATTCCTTTAAGAGTTGTTGAATTTAGTAAAAACGGGGAATTTTTCGGCTATGCGGTCGACGGAACTCCGGCCGATTGCGTTAAAATCGGTATTAGAAATATTATTAAACACACGCCTGATTTAGTAGTATCCGGAATCAATAACGGATCTAATGCGGCCATAAATATTATTTATTCCGGGACTGTTTCTGCTGCCAGGGAAGCTGCCATAATGGATGTTCCTTCTATTGCTATTTCTGTTACAAATCATAAGGCAAAGGATTTTGCATTTGCGGGGAAGATTGCGAAAATGCTGGCTAAAGAGGTCGTTGATAAAGGGCTCCCGCTTGGAACCCTTTTAAATGTAAATGTCCCGGATGTACCGGAGAGCCAAATAGCAGGAATTTTGTTAACCAAACAGAGCAAATCAAAATGGGAAGATATTTACGAGCAGAGGGTTGATCCCTCCGGAAGAAACTACTACTGGCTGACAGGAAATTTAAAGGAAATAGATACGGAGATTGATACAGATCAGGCGGCAATAAAAAAGAATTATGTTTCGGTAACGCCGATTCATTTTGATCTTACCGATTATTCAACTTTTGAAAAAATGAAAAGCTGGAAAATAGAAGAGCTATTAAATGGAAAAAAAAATTAATATTTATCAAATAGATGCATTCACAAGCAATCCGTTTGAAGGGAACCCGGCCGGAGTGACATTTGCCGACGGGTTATCCGGAAACGAAATGCAGATGATTGCCAAGGAGATGAATCTTTCTGAAACAGCATTTATCGCCAAATCCGGTAATGCCGGTTATAATTTGAAATGGTTTACTCCCGCCGTTGAAGTTCAGCTCTGCGGACATGCTACCATTGCGTCACTTCATTTTTTAAAGGAAATGAATCTATTAAAAGATAATTCTTCCGTTACATTCGATACCCTTTCCGGCATTATTAAATGTCGTAGGGAAGGGGAAAGATATTTTATGCAGATACCTTTGTATTCGGTTCAACATTATAATAAAAAACATTTTCAAATCCTAGATGCGCTTGGATTGAATGAAAAGCAAACGGATAAAAATGTTCCTTTTATCAGAGTTCAAAACGGATATTTGTTTATATATTTAAAAAAATTATCCAGCATCGAAAAAATTAAACCGGATTTCAACAAGCTTCTTCAATTATCAAAAGGAGGAGAAGCCGACTGCTTTACAGTATTTACTTTAGAAACGCTGGAAGCCGGTAATAATGCGCATTTACGGTTCTTTGCTCCATACTACGGAATAAATGAAGATCCTGTAACCGGATCTGCAAACGGACCTCTTCTGCTTGTGCTAAAAAAATTGGGAATGATAACTCCGGACAAAGATGGAAATATGACTGCGAATTTTGAGCAGGGAGATTTTATCGGAAGACCGGGAAGGATTGGAGTTCAATATTTAGCTAAAGATAATGAACTTTACATTTCGGGCACTGCTGTTACCGTTATGAATGGAGAGCTTCGTTTCCATACAAAGGATAGTTAATGCCCGGTTTGGAAAAAATTAATCTTACTTTTTCATTTAACCCTCTTTATTTTTTTCTATTTCTTATCCTAGCCGGGGCATATTCAATTTATATCTACAAATTTACTGTCCCTCCGGTCAGCAGATCAAAAAAAATAGTCTTAATCTGCTTAAGAATACTTGCATTGCTTCTATTATTATTTATTGTATTCGAACCCATTTTGACCCTCACAAAAAAAATTACTTTTGAACCTCTTAATCTTGTTTTTGTTGACAATTCCCGGTCAATTCAAATTAAAGACGGAACAAACAGGGAAGAAAATATTAAAGAATTTTTAAGAATTCTTAATGAAAGAGGTTTAAAAAAGAATCTAAGCTTCTATACATTCGGTACAAGAGTTAAAAAAGCCGACTTCTTAGAAGGGGATGATAATTCATTGAATTCGCTTAATTTTTCGGAAGGCAGCAGTAATTTTTCGAATATATTTTCCGGTTATGAAAGTAATTCTGAGGATCTGGAAGAAAAGGGAAGGAGCATTTCTTCTATTGTAATTATAAGCGACGGGGTAATAACCGAAGGATCCAGCCCCATATATAGGGCTGAAAAATTGAATATTCCCGTATTCACGGTAGGTGTAGGCGACAGTACGCGCAGAAATGATGTCGAAATAAAAAATATAATCAATAATGAATTTATTTATTCGGAAACGCCGAAGATTATAAATGCTTCCGTCAGAAATACCGGTTTTATAGGCCAAAAAATTCTTTTATCTCTTTATGAAAATGAAACTCTTCTTGAACAGAAAGAAATTACATTAAATCAGGACGGTGTTCAAAGTATAAACCTTAATTATACTCCAAAAACCAGCGGAGAAAAAAAAATCACATTACGCGCAGCGGAGATTAAAGGAGAATTTACATT
>DATKLQ010000326.1:0-5533 GCA_035542335.1 Ignavibacteriaceae bacterium
GAATTAAGAGAAATAAAGTTCAAGGTTTATCTTCTATTTGAGGTGCGAGACCCAAAAGCAGAGAAGTAAAAATTATTAAAATTTTTAAGGAATACTATTTTCTCTTGACTTTTTTCTTAATAGACCATTGAATGACAATTGCCAATGACCAGCTTATGTCTTCTGCTTCTTCTTGGTCGCGGCAGGGAAAAGTATATTGTTTAGAATCAGCCTGTAGCCGGGGGAGTTTTTATAGAGAGCCAGATCGGTGGGAGGATCTCCAACTGCATGCTGGTAGTCTTCAGGATCGTGGCCGCCGTAGAAAGTAAATGTGCCCCTGCCGTAATTACCGTGAATATATTTTACCTGGTTAGTTCCTTCTCTCTGTGCAAGTATTGTAACCGAGCTTTTAATCAGCTCTTTCCGGAACATAGTTGTCTGTCCCATAAATCCTCTAATTACGTTTGCATGATTTTGCGTAAGCATAGTAGGGACAGGATCATATTTTGCGGAAAACTCGAATAATGTAAAATAGTCGTTTTCAAAATTCCCGATTTCGTTTGCCTGTATGTCGATATCGCTGTATTCATAAACAAACGGATTCATTTCAAGCTTAAAGTTTTGAAATGCAAGTGTATTTGAATAATCCAGCTTTTCCTGGGCTTTAGGATCGGCCGCATCTCCGTCGAACATTTGAGCGCAGATGTCTACATTCTGCGCAGCAAGCGCGATATCATACGAATCGGTAGCGGAACACATTGCAAAGAGGAATCCGCCCTGACCCACAAAATTTTTAATCGTTATTGCGACAGACTTCATCATCTCCGAAACTTTTTTGAAGCCGTTTTTCTTTGCGTCGTTTTCATACATAATCTGCTGATCTATATACCATTGGGCATTTGCGAAGCTCGCATAAAATTTTCCGTACTGCCCTGTAAAATCCTCGTGGTGTAGATGAAGCCAATCGTACTTTGTTAGATCTCCCCGGAGAATTTCATCATTCCATATCTTATCATAAGGAATGTCCGCATACTCTAGCGCAAGTGTAACCGCATCGTCCCAGGGCTGAAATCCCGGCGGGACATAAACCGCAACCTTGGGCGGCTTTTCCAGCCGCACTACATCCATGTTATTGTCTTCGCTCTGGACAGTTGAATAGAGCTCAACCGCCTGTGAAGGCGAGATCTCATCGAATGAGATATTGTCAAGCCTGCATTCGGCTGCAATCTTATCGGAATAATCTATAAGGAATGAACCGCCTCTGTAATTGAGCAGCCAGTCTGCTTTTAAACCCTGGGCCAGCGCATGATAAGTAACCCCATATGCTTTTAAATGATCTGTCTGCTGTAGATCCATGTAGATAAGAATTTTGGAAACCCCGTCAGCCGGCTCCTTGCCAAAGGGAAGGGGAGCAAAAATCAGAAAACAAGTAGTTAATATTAAAAAAAATCGAATCAACATTTATCTTACTCTGAGAAAAAAAAGTAGCACAGATTATTAATCTGTGCTACGGTGATTGTTAAATATTTTTGGACAACCCTGCGGAGAGGACTCTTAAGCCGATTTCCTGTCTGCTTCCAAATAAATCGGATCTGTTCCTTTTTCTATTACTTCTCTGGTTATTATGCATTTATCAATGTTTTCTTTATCGGGCAGATGATACATTATCTCAAGCATGATCTCTTCGACAATTGCTCTTAAGGCTCTTGCACCGGTCTTTCTTTCCATTGCTCTTTCTACCATTATCTCAATCGAAAATGGATCGAATTCAAGCTCGATTCCCTCGATCAGGAAAAGCTTTTTGTACTGCTTCAGTATTGCATTTTTAGGTTCGGTAAGAATGCTTTTAAATGCATCTCTCGATAAAGACTGGAGGGGAGCAATTACCGGAAGCCTGCCGATTAATTCCGGGATTAATCCGTATTTAAGAAGATCTTCAGGCTGGGTGAATTTAATCAGATCGTCGTTTGTAATTTTATTCCGCTTCTCGTCAGAGGTAAATCCCATTTTATTTTTATTGATCCGGGATGCGATAATCTTATCAATACCCTCAAAAGCGCCGCCGACAATAAACAAAATATTTTTTGTATTGATGTTTATTAAACTCTGTTCCGGGTGCTTTCTGCCGCCTTTCGGAGGAACTCCTGCCATTGTTCCTTCCAGTATTTTCAGCAATGCCTGCTGAACGCCTTCACCGGAAACATCTCTAGTAATAGATGTGCTTTCGCTTTTCCGTGCTATCTTATCAATCTCATCTATATAAACTATTCCTTTTTGGGCACGCTCAAGATTATAATCCGCAGCCTGAAGCAGGTGCACAAGAACCGTTTCAACATCGTCGCCGACATAGCCGGCTTCGGTTAAAGTAGTTGCATCCGCAATTGCAAAAGGAACATCCAGGATTTTCGCAAGCGTCTGTGCAAGAAGCGTTTTCCCGACTCCTGTAGGGCCGATTAAAAGTATATTGCTTTTTTCTATTTCAACTTCATCCAGCTCAAAAAATGAAGATTTCGAATTTATTCTTTTATAATGATTATAAACCGCAACCGATAAAATCTTTTTTGCTTTATCCTGACCGATCACATACTCATCCAGCGTCTTTTTAATAGTAGACGGTGTGAGCATCTGTGAAGGTTTCGATTTTGAATTATTAAATGCCGCCAGATTGTTCTTCAGTATATCTACACTGCTCCCGATGCAAATATCGCAGATATAAACGTCCGGGCCTGCGATCATGCTGCCTACCTCACTGCCGTCCCTCCCGCAGAATGAACATTTTACAATCTTCTGATTTTGTTTTTTTGTTGCCATCGCTCTAGCTTAATTTATTCCTTAATTTTTTAATTTCTTCTCTTGCCTCATCAAGGTACAGGGAATTGGGAAATTTTTCCAGCAGCTTTTCATACATTTCAACTGCTTTTTGAACATTATTTGTGCCAAATTGATAAACTTCCCCTATTAAATATAATGCTTTATCGGCATAGATGTTTTTAATAGTTTCATCGGCAATACCGGTAAGCAGCTCAATTGATTTATCATAATTATCCATGGCTATTTCCATTTCAGCTTCCCGGATCCTTGAAAAATCCTTAAGAATAAAGGCTCTGGGATTCTCCGCAATCATTTTATATTTCCCGGCAGCTTCCTCGAATTTGCTTTGTTCGGCTAAAAAATCGGCTTGGGAGAACATTACAAGGTTAGACGAATCAGTCATCTTGGGGTTCAGTATTATTGAAAGCTGGATTGCATCATTAGCCGAATTATCCTTAAGATCATTTAAGATTTCTTCAAGAGCTGCCCTTGATTTGGCAAAATCGGCCTGAAAGAAATATATCCTTGCCAGGTTGAACTTTGCCGAATTCCTCTGCTCTTCCGATGCTTTTGCATTTAAAGAAACCTTCAGAAAGTCGGTTTCGGCATTTTCCAGGTTTCCTTTTTTTAATTCGATCTCCCCGAGCTTCTGATAAGCACCGACGCTGAATGACGATGTTTTTGAATCATTAACTATTTTTTTAAAATATTCCTCCGCTTCCGAAGGAAGTGATTGAAGCTCCAATTTAATTTCTCCTATCCTGAAAAGAGCTTCGTTTGCTATTTCGGTATAAGGATAACTTTTAGCCAAATCATTATAGGCAGAAGTAATATCATTTGCTGTCCCGGATTCATATCCTTTAAAATTATAATAGGGCTTCCATGCAGGGATTACCTTTGCAGCTTCCAATCTTAATTTTTCTTCCAAAGTTTTTGCATACCCTAATTTTGCATTTGGTATGAAAGGAGATTCGGGATACCTGTTGATTATTTCCGAATAAGCTTTGCCGGCTGCATCATATTCTTGCTGATTGAATACAATCTGGGCAAAGTTGAATAATTCGGCTCCTTTATTTTTTTGTTTTGAGTCGATATCAAGATAAAGATCGAATGCACCGTCAAAATTCTTTTTTTCAATATACAGCCTGGCGAGAAGGTATTTGAATGCTAAAACCTCGCCGGTATCCCAGGCTTCAACTGCCTGAATGGTTTTTTCCAAAGCATCCGGTTTCCCAGTGTAGGCAAGAATCCTTGATTCAATAATATTAAGCTGGTTAGGTTCCTTTGATAAAATAAAGCAGTACTCACCGGCTGCTTCCGTATACTGCATTGTTAAAGTATAAATATTTGCAAGCTCATAGGAATAAGCAACAGGATCTTCCGCAGTTTCTTTTCCTTTCTTAAGATATTCAGCCGCCTTTTCGAACGCCCTTCTTTCAATTGCATAATTTGCGAGCATACGGTATACGGAAGAATTCCCCGGAAATTTCTTTGCCGCTTGATCCCAGGTTTTATATGCATCGGCTTCATTTCCCGACTGGTAGTAGGTGCTTCCCAGAAGCCCATATAAATTTATATCTTCCGGAGAGAATTTTAATCTCTCATTAATTATCTTTATCGATCCTTCATAATCTTTAGTTGATAGGCACATCCGGTTTAAAGCATCGAAGAACTGGTAATTCTCAGGCTGCAGCTTATAAAGCTCTTGATAGATTGATTTAGCTTTTTCAAAATCGCCCGTCTGCTCGAAATTCTGCCCGAGCATAAACTTGTTGTTAAGGTTATTCCCCGTTTGGGCAAATACAGAAATGCTAAGAAAAAATAATAATATTGAGTGCTTCATGATTCAAAAATAAGAAATAAGGCCCGGTTATCAAGTGATAATTTCAGGCATTATTTGTAAAAGAAATTGAGTTTAATCAAAAAAGATAATAAAAAACCTGATGAGGGAAGGATTGTGATTAAATTTTCCATCGGATAAAAGCCGTAACCAAATTGATCCGGGCCTTTCAAAAATTCGAGGGTGACCATAAAGAAAAAATTTTGAGAAAATTTACTGATGGTCCATTGGATTTTAAATTTCAAAAAATCGTGGCACAGATTACTCGCCTCGCTTCGCTTCGGCGAAGCGGGTTAATCTGTGCTACTTTTTGGTCACCCTCGTTAGGAGAGGGCCTAATACCAGAAATGAAACTGCAGGACAAAAGAATCCTTATTCACCTTTGGATCCTTATCTGAAGCATCCATCTGTAGTCTATACTGCGGACGTATTTCGATGAATGAATAGGGGAAGATTTCGAATCCTAAAATCAGTCTGGAAACTTCATCTTTATCAATATCGGTGCTCGGATCAAATCTGTCGTATCGTACAACTGCTTGAAGCCCTTTAATTAGTTCGTAAGCTCCTTCGATCATCAATGCAGTGGAGGAAGAATCCTTACTGATGTTATCGGGCAAGACGTTTAAATATCGTGGAGCGATATCAAACTCCCCAAGGATGGTGAAGCCTGCTATCCCGAATCCGGCATACCCGCCGAATATATTCGCATTTTTATAGTTATTCAGCTGATCATATTTAAAGTTGGTATAAGATCCTCCGAACATAAGTCCCGTATTATCTGCGCCGAGCTGCGGTGTAAACTGCAGGTTGGCTGTGTAAGAGGGGTCGGTATTTTTTCTATCGAATGGAGATGTTACTGCAAGGGGATTGAGATTTGGTTTGCCTGCGCTGAGTGTAAGCAGA
>DATKLQ010000327.1:0-7718 GCA_035542335.1 Ignavibacteriaceae bacterium
ACGGAAAATTAATTTTTAATACAATTTTTTATTAGCTTCGTAAATCAAAAATCGTAAATCGTAAATCGCTCTGCTGCTCTACAAATTCTTACTCGAAATCAACTTCAGAAACTCAGCCCTAGTTCTTGCATCCTCTTTAAATACTCCGTGCACTGCACTGGCCGTAGCCGATGAATTCTGCTTTTGTACCCCCCGCATCATCATACACATATGATAAGCTTCCGAAACAACAGCCACGCCCTGCGGATTAAGACATTCATCCAGTGTATCTGCAATTTCCTGCGTCATTCTTTCCTGGACTTGAAGCCTTCTGGAAAATACTTCAACAATTCTAGGGATTTTACTTAGCCCGACAATTTTCCCGTTTGGGATATATGCTATATGTACCTTACCGTAAAACGGCAGCATATGATGCTCGCAAAGGCTGTAGAAGTCTATATTTTTTACCAGAACCATCTCATCGTACTTTACGCTGAAAACTGCATTGTTAATTACTTCATCGATTTTTTGGTGGTACCCTGAAGTTAAAAACTCATACATTTTTGCCATCCGTTTAGGTGTATTTGCCAACCCTTCCCTGTTCAGATCTTCACCTATTTCAACAAGCAGCCCGCTAATTATTTTCTGCACTTCTTCTTCCCGGTAATCGACCCTGGAAGTTTCGGTTAATTCCATTTTATTCTCCTCGATATTCAAAAAAATTATTTTCTGTTTCCGATACCTTAACCGAATAAAGCTTCCCGGTGGGTATTTTCTCGGAAAGCTCTCTCCAGATGGCAATAGTTATATTTTCCGTAGAAGGAATGATCCCTTTCATAAAAGGTGTTTCGGTATTAAGGTTTTTATGATCGACTTTGTCCAATATAAATTCACGAATAATTTCTTTAAGGTCGGAAAGATTAAGTACAAACCCGGTTTCAGGATCCGGAGTCCCGGCGACAACTACTTCCAAAACATAGTTATGCCCGTGCCAATTCGGATTGCTGCACTTCCCAAAAATCCTTTCATTTTCATCATCCGAATATTTCGGATTAAAAAGCCGGTGTGCGGCGCTGAATGTTTCTCTCCTGGTTACATAAACCATTTCAGTCTCCGATTAATCTTTTAAAGCTTCGAGAAGCTCCTTGTCGTGCCCGTCTACTTTAACTTTCGGAAAAATTTTCAGGATAGTTCCCTCTTCGTCAATTAGAAAAGTAGTCCTCTCGACACCCATATATTTTTTGCCGTAGTTGTTCTTCTCCTTCCATACATCGTACTTCTCTATAACCTGCCTGGATTCATCGCTTAAAAGTGTAAAAGGAAGATTATATTTCCCGGCAAATTTTTTATGAGATTCGACAGAATCCGGACTAACCCCGAGAATAACGGCATTAACATTCCGGAAATCCGGCAGGTTATCCCTAAAGCTGCAGGCTTCCTTGGTGCAGCCGGGAGTATCGTCTTTCGGATAAAAATAAAGGACTACTTTTTTTCCGTTAAAGTCTTTTAAAGAAACTTTTTTCCCATCCTGATCTTTCAATGTGAAGACCGGAGCTTTTTTCCCTTCTTCAAGCATAACTGCCTCTCGATTTCTTAAAATTGATTCAAAGAATTCAGCACATTGATGTGATGAAACTTATTCAAATGAATAAGTACATTCAAGTAAATGTGTTGCAATGCAAGGTGGGAAAACCGGGGAAACAGAGATTATTATATTAGCTATTAATAGTGCGCACAATGGGAAGGTTAATGGTTAATCCGACAAGGTCGGCCGGATTATGAAGTATTCTTCAGCAAGCCCTGCTTTATTGTCCATTCGTTGAAGCCCTGCTCAAGCTGATCGAAAGACTCGATGGCAAACAGCACAGGCTGCAGATGCCACACGTCATAATCCTGCTTTATTATTTTTTCGGGATCAAATTCTTTTACTTCAACATTGTCAGAGAGCGCATGCTGCACTTCGCCGAGCGAGGAGATTATGCCTGCACCGAAGATGCGCATACCTTCCTTTTGTTTTATCAATCCGAACTCCACCGTAAACCAGTGAAATGTTTCAAGGTATTTTCTCTGCATTCCTTTTGCATTCATTGCAGCTTCCCCGAACTTCTGATAAAAAGATGCAAAGTTCATATTGGTAAGGAGAGGCATGTGGCCGAACATATCGTGAAAGAGATCCGGTGCGGGGGTATAATCCAATTCTTCTTTGCTTCGTATATAATCAGTAGACGGAAATACTTTTCTTCTAAGGAGCTCAAAGAAATTTTCTTCGTGAATTAATCCGGGCACCCGGGCAATTTTCCAGCCTGTTGTCCGGAAAAATATTCTGCTGAGATCTTTTAATGCCGGGATCTTATCAGGAGTGAAGTTCAATTTTTTTGAGCCGTTAAGATATTCATCGCATGCCCTGCCCGGGAGAAATTTCATCTGGCGTTCAAATAAAAATCTCCACGAATCCTGATCCGATTCGGGATAATCCGGATATTTTATCTGGTCATGCTCAGGCACCGGTCCGCTCAGCCGCTGAGGAATGCATCTGGGATCAATCCCTTCCTGAGCAGCTTTTTCGTACGCTGTAACTACTTTTTCCGGTTCATCTTTTGGATTACTCATTTTTACCTTTCAGAAATATGACTTATGAGCTTTTGGCTCGGCATTTAATAATTTTGGGAAAAACTTAATGAGAATGAAATATATTTTCAACTGCAAAGAGTTGATTAGAGTGCAGTTTTAATTTAGGTGTGACGGGAATTAAGTAATCTTACCCTAAAAGTTATTTCTAAAAATACTGAAGTGATGAATTATAGAATAAATTTAATGCGGCAAAATTATAACTGCCGCTGGCTTTAATCCCCAGCGTACCCGGGATAATAAATACCGATAAATCCAAAACAGGAATAAATGAAAAATATTTCTTTTCAATCTTGGTGTTTATTGATTTACTCCCTGAAGCTACTGTTTCTCTGAGGATCGGCGTGTTTCCGTTGAACTCGGTTCTATACTTTGAATATATAAAGTATAAATCCGGCTCATAGGAGAAAGTGTTGTAGCTGAAGCTGACACCGCACTCCGTCGACAAATAATTATACTGCAGCAGAGGTGTAATTATTTTTAAGGTAGAACTATTTAATGAATTCAGCTTATAAGCATCATTGAAGTTCCTAAAATTTTCATCAATCTGAATATTTCCCTCTCTCGTTGTGCTTGAAAAAAATGCATCGACCTTTTCTTCCTTTTCGGCATATCCTATTGAGAATGACAGATCGGCTTCAACGTAAGAAAAAATAGAAGCTTCATCTTTTAAAAAAAGCTTATAACCCAGCCCGAAATAATTTTGCGGAATAGAAAATTTTTTATTGAGCATCAATTTTTCCGAAATATCCGGAAATTCAATTGCCTCTTCGAACTTAGCCGATTGATTAAAGAAAACATTTCCGAATAAAAATGAAAAACTTCTTTTTGCTTTACTTCTCTGGAGCTGATTCGAATTATATGCATTTAGCAGCAATCCGGAAGCTTTCAACTCATCATTATCTATCAGCAGATACCAATTATTAATTACATTGTCAAAAAATTCGTTTACCGAAACATCTTCTTTTGTACCCTTTCCGATTGAAGAGAAATAATTTTTTTTATCATTCTCAACTTGATTCCTAATTAAGGAATAGTTCTCCGCGCTATTATATTCTAGTTCGGGACTATTCCGGTAAAATTTCACAATTAAAAAATCCCTTAAATTTATTTCATCCTTGTCCAGCACGGCCGGCTTGTCATCCGGCCTCAGCTTGATATCCGCATCTAATTTTTCCAAATCTCTTTCCGTTTTAAGAAGCACATTCTCATTCCCCGATAATCTTATTTCATTCAAAGTCTGAGCCGCCCATTGCTCTCTTTTAACCAGCCATATTCTTTCATTGGATTTTAAAATATTGAAAAGATCCTTATTAAAATTATTCTCGTCATACTGCCGGAAATATTTCAGCACTAAATATATCAGCTCCGGCTGGAGAAGAGCATCCCGTTGAAGATTTATTTCCAGAGTACTCGAAAGTATTTTATCTTTTATAATATTTTCGGGAATATGATCCTTATAAAGATCTGTAAATACTTGAGAAAAAGCAGAGCTGCAAATAAGAATTACGATTGCAGAAAATATTTTTTTCATGTTTAGATAAAAACTTTAATTAAAAACTCATCTACCGCAGCAACAATTTTGCCATCGACGGACTTTGCGTGAAGCCTTTTTGACTTAATAATTCAAAATACAAAGCGATAAAAAGATATCATTTTTATAAAATAAGATCTTATATCCCTGATTAAAAAATTATATTACGTTTACTTCTTCCTTCAAATTTATCCCGAACTTTCTAAAAACAGATTCTTTAATCCGTTCAGCAAATGAAAGAATCTCATTCCCCCCGGCATTTCCATAATTCACAAGCACTAATGCTTGTTTTGCATGCGCTCCCGTATTCCCTACCCGCTTCCCTTTCCAACCGCATTGTTCTATCAGCCAGCCCGCAGCTAATTTCACTTTCCCGTTCCCAATCTTGTAGCCGATAATTTCAGGTAATTCTTTCTTAAGAGATTCAAATTTCGATTCCGGTATTTCCGGATTTTTAAAGAAGCTCCCGGCATTCCCTATTTCCGAAGGATCGGGAAGCTTGCTTCTCCGGATCCTGCAGATTACATCACTTACATCTTTGATTGTAATTTCCTTAAGATTCATTTTATCCAGTTCGCCCTTTACCGCACCGTATTGAAGATTCAATACCGGTTTTTTGTTTAACCTTAGAATAACTTTTGTAATTATAAATTTATCTTTCAGCTCATTCTTGAAAATGCTGTCCCGGTAACCGAAGCGGCATTCTTCCGAAGTAAATGTTTGGTAGCGCCGGTCATCTATAAAAACACCTCCCAAACTTTCAAATACATCCTTCAGCTCCTGACCGTATGCGCCGATATTTTGTATCGGTGCGGCGCCCACAGTCCCGGGAATTAAAGATAGATTTTCAATCCCTCCGAAATTCCGGTTCACACAATAAAGGACGAGTTCATGCCATATCACACCGGACCCGGCTTCTATTAATACAAATTCCCCGTTCTCCTTAATAATCTTTATCCCCGGTATTGAATTCTTTAAGACTATGCCGGGAAAATCTTTTGTAAAAAGAATATTGCTTCCGCCTCCAAGAATTAATTTGGGCACAGATTTGAACTGATCTAAGGAAAGAATTTCCTTTAATTCATTTTCCGAATTAAATTCAAAAAACCATTCGGCTTTTACATCTATACCGAATGTATTTTTATCTTTTAAAGGATAATCTTCGAGTATTTTCATTTTTTTTAAAATCTTTGAATAAAAAATAGGTAAGTTCAGGTTAAAGTTCAGGTGCAGGGACAAGAGCAAGAGAAAGTTCCCGGCTTCACAAAAGTTCCGCCGGGGCAGGCAAGTTCAAGTTCCCGGCTTCTCCCGATAAATCGGGATTCGCCGGGGCAGGCCAGCCCGCCTGCAGCAGGCAGATTCAAGATCACGTTCAAGCTGCAGGAGATCTTTTTTATTTATATTCCAAGTCAAGAATCTATTTAAAGGAGAAATAAATGGTATGGTATCAAAAAGAAATATCTATTGCTTCCAGGAAAAGAGGATTTCATGTTATCACCGGTGAGATTTTAAATAATTGTTCTGAAATTAAAAATATTTCCTCAGGTGTGCTGCATCTTTTCCTTCAGCATACTTCGGCTTCATTAACAATCAACGAAAATGTATCTCCTGATGTTAGGAGAGACCTGGAAACACACTTCAACAGAACAGTTCCGGAAAATGCATCTTATGAGCATGATTTGGAAGGTGCGGACGACATGCCTGCACATATAAAAGCTTCAATCCTCGGTGCAAGTCTCACCATACCTATTACGGAAGGTAATCTTAATCTCGGGACATGGCAGGGAATTTACCTTTGCGAACACCGCAGCAGCGGAGGAACAAGGAATATTGTAGCCACATTTTACGGTGAAAAACGCTGAGCCAATTAATCTCAATAATAAAATCTAAATCCAATCCTCAGCATCATCCCGCTCATATCATAGACTCTTTCGAAGGTTCTTTTCCTGCCCCCGGTTTCAACCTCATATTCCCAGCTCGGCTGCGAGGAATGATAAACCAGCTCTCCGAAAACTTCAGACCTGCGTCCGATTTCATAGAGTGCGCCCCCTCCTAGTCTCCAATCAAAATCGAATGCTCCCTGAAACTTATCCTGATCTGGATTTTCAAAATTCCTATAGTTAATCAGAAGCACTTCCGCGCCTACTCCGCCTGTTAGAAATACCTTTACTAATGGACCGACAGGTATTCTTCCTGTTATATTAATCATAAGAGGAAAATCGTGAAGATTAGTTTTCGCTCTTAATTCATTTTCTTCACCTATGCCTCCGAACTCATTATTAAACTCTCCCGCTAATTTCTTATCGACATAATTTTTATGGAACCAATCTATGCTCCAGCCGAAACTAAAATTTTCATCAATATAGCTGCCTCCCTCATAACCGATTATGAAACCTCCGTCGGCAGCGGAGGGATTAAAATACCCGAGCTTAATTGCAGCCATTCCCCACTGAGCATGGAGATTATAAAATGTTAAAAAGATTAAAGCCGTAAAGAAAACTTTTTTCATAAATACCTCAATTAAATTTGACCCGCTTGTCTAACAAAGCAAATGCCAGCCAAGAGTTCACCGGTTTGCTTAAAAACCCGTCCTCTGTATAAAAATGAAGACTAAACTGACACTGAAATATACAATATCAGTTTATTCGAATTCAAATTAAATAAAATTTTATATTAAGAAGAGTAAATTATTTTAAGTGGTAAATTAAAGGGCTGCTGACTTTGAGGTTAAATCTCAACGTGCACTCCGGCAAGATCTATATGCGGACAAATAACAAATAATATTCAATAATCAAATCTCAATTCCCAAACACTTAGATTCAGCGTTTTGCAATTTGATTTTTGTTTTTTGTAATTTATTTTCCGCCTGAGGCGGATCAGCTCGTAGAGTCCGTCAGACTCTACGGTCGAAGACTCCGTCTGAGTCTTCGGACTCTGACGAGAGTCTGACGACCTTTGGTTGAGGAATTTGTGATTTTATATTTGGTGCTTATCCGGTATATCCCCACTTTACTTTATTTGCCTGGACTTCTTCAGGGGTAGGAGTTTTTTGATCTTCAGGCCTTTTAGGAACAAATCTTTCTTTGCCTACTATGCGTGCATTAATTTCGATATCTTCTTTAAATATTTCAGGAAGCAGATCTTCTTCAAAGATTGCCTCCCACGGGCATTCTGGTACACATGCATTGCAGTCTATACATTCATCAGGATCAATGAGCAGCTGGTTTTTGGGAATTGCAGGATCGCTGCCGGAATATTCATAAATGCAGTCTACAGGACAAACCTGTGTACAGGCGATATCTTTACAATCGAGACAAAGTTTTGAGATGATATAAGCCATAAAAAATCCTGAATTTTTAATTGATAATTATCATATTTTATTAAAAATTCTCATGTGTCTAATGACACTAGAAGAGCAAATCCATATTTGCGTGACTACAAAGTCGAGTTAGTTAATCTTGAAATTTTACAATATTGTCCAAAGGATCCCCTCTGGGGGGGAATTTGCAATTTTTTTACCATTCTTTCTTTTCGGAATTATTCTTAAAAATAAATTCTGCGGGGATGCTTTCATTGC
>DATKLQ010000328.1:0-2445 GCA_035542335.1 Ignavibacteriaceae bacterium
TAATTAAATTAGATTAACGATAAGATTCGCTTTTCCTTAATCTCAGGTTTAGCTTCATTCATGCATTCATGCACCCATGCATTCATGCCTTTTTCATCCCTTCATCCATTCAATCTTTCTTCATCTCAGGTTTAGCCTCAGCCTTAGCCTCAACTCCCATTTCGGATTTTGGATTACGAATTGCGGATTTAATTGAAGTATTGATCATCTTAAATCTTAAATCGTTAATCCTTGTTCTTAAATCAATTTAAGACTAAGGGTTATTGATTTTAAGATTTTATTAAACCAGCTTTAAGACTCAGCTTTCGCATTTTAATCATCGGTTTCTCATCAACAAACAATCCGAAGGATCCTTCGGACAAACTACCTACAACAAACCATTAATCTCGGCTACATATTTCTCCGACAGCTCCTTAGCCTCTGCCTCAGCCTTAGCCTCGGCAATTATCCTTATAATCGGCTCGGTATTCGACTTTCTGAAATGCACCCAATGATTGTCAAAATCTATTCTTACGCCGTCTTCGGTATTGATTTTCTGATTTCCATACCGGTCAATCAATTTATTCAGCACTTCATCGGGATTGATATTCTTTAATTCAATTTTTTTCTTTGCTATGAAATATTGAGGGAGAGATCTTTTCATTTTCGATAAACTTTTACCCGATTCCAAGAGAAGCTGCAGTATGAGAGCAATCCCTACGAGTGCATCCCTGCCGTAATGAAGAGCCGGATAAATTACTCCTCCGCTTCCTTCTCCGCCGATTACGGCATTTACTTCCTTCATTTTCTTTACAACATTTGCTTCCCCAACAGGGGATCTGAACACTTCGCATCCAAGCTGATGGGCCACATCATCTACAGCCCGGGTGGTGGAAAGATTGACCACTGCATTTCCCGGAGTTTTTGAGAGCACAAATTTCACTGCAGATGTTATTGTATTTTCCTCTATAAACGGTTCTCCTTTCTCGGTTATCAGAACAAGCCTGTCGACATCGGGATCGACTACAATTCCAAGCTCGGCCTTGGATTTTTTTACTGCCTTCATTGTTTCCGTTAAGTTTTCAGGAAGCGGTTCAGGAGCACGGGGAAATATTCCTGTTTTTTCGCAGTTCAATTCAATAACATCACAGCCGAATTTTTTCAGCAAATCAGGTATTACGTAGGCACCCGCACCGTTTACACAATCTGCCAATACTCTGAACTTCCTCTTCTTTATGTCTTTTTTATCGATATATTTAAGATTAAGGACATCATGTACATGTTTTTTAAGACCTTCTTCATATGTATGCATGCTGCCGATGGAATTCCAGCCGTTAAACTTTATTTCTTGATTTTTATTCAAGAGTTTTATCATCTCCTGGTTTTCTTCCGGAGTCATAAATTGCCCTGTGCTGTTCAGAAGCTTTAATGCATTCCATTCATTCGGATTATGGCTTGCGGAAATCGCAATTCCTCCGTCGGCGGAAAGAGTTTTTACTGTGTATTGCACGGTCGGGGTAGGGCAGATGCCGATATCGATTACATCCAATCCTTTGGCAGCTAAAGTTCCTGCGGTAATTGATTTCACCATCTCGCCGGTGATGCGTGCATCTCTTCCAATTACAATTTTCCCTGTATTGCTTCCTTTTTTTTGAGATAAAATAAAATCAGCATAGGCCGAAGTGAACTTCACAAGCACTTGGGGATCGAGGCCGTCGCCAACAATTCCCCTGATCCCGGAGATGCTGACCATTAGAGTCGGCATAAAATTCCTTTCATAAATAAAACAAGAGTCATTCCCAAATAAATAAAAACTTTCGGTAATTTCACAAAGTAAAAATGATCTTTATATTTGGAGACGATGCGAAACTTCGGGCAAGATAAATTAGATTGACAGTTATAAAAAAAAGCTAGTCGATCCTCTACGAGGATCATTAGATACTTATAATGCTTTATTACAATAGTTGAACATCTACAATGTTCTAGGGCAATGAGAAAAAATTAATATCCTTGCAAACTAATATAAATGAAGTTGGGATTAGGGCACCAAATGTTAGAATTAATACCTGACTTTTGTCAGGTGTTTTGGGCATAACAAAAAAGTAGAGAATTGTTTTAACAGTTTACTAAAATCCAAGAAATATGAAGAGAAAATTGATAAAAATTAATAAACTCCTAGCCGGCAGATTCGGAGTCCCTCAAAAAAATAAAAAGCTGCCGGATCCGGTCGATCTGCTGATTGCTACAATTCTTTCACAAAATACAAATGACAGGAACTCTTATAAAGCTTTTCAAAATCTTAAAACCGGATACGGAAAATGGGAGATAGTTGCAAATCTTCATTTGAATACTTTAAAAAGTGCTATTAAGATTGCTGGACTAGGAGAGCAGAAATCTAAGACTATTAAAAAATTTCTTTCTTACCTGATTGAAACCAAAGGCAAGATTTCATTGGAACATTTAAGA
>DATKLQ010000329.1:0-4794 GCA_035542335.1 Ignavibacteriaceae bacterium
TCAATCGAACCTGGAAGGGGAGATGATTGATAAAATACAAACGGCGGAGAAAAGTTATGACGGGATATTGATTAACCCGGGCGGATATGCTCATACATCCGTTGCTATCCGGGATGCGCTTGCCGAAAGCAGAATTCCTAAGATTGAAGTTCATCTTTCTCACCTGGCCAACCGGGAAGAATTCAGACAGAAATTAATCACTGCTTCTGGCTGCAGCGGGTATATATCCGGGTTTAAGGAAAAAAGTTATCTAGCCGGGATATACTTATTGAAAAAACTGATTCAAGAAGGAAATCGATGATAAGAGCAGTTGTTTTCGATCTTGATAATACGCTTGTGGATTTTATGAAGATGAAAAAAAGAGCAATTGAGGAGGCAATACCTGCAATGGTTGATGCCGGATTGGAAATTACCCCGGAAGTTTCACAAAAGATTATCGATGAAATATATAAAGAGCAGGGGATAGAATACCAGCAGGTATTTGATGAGTTTCTTAACCGTGTTTTACATAAGGTAGATTACAAAATATTATCCGCCGGGATAGTTGCTTACCGCAGAGCAAGGGAAGCTTCTTTAATTCCATATCCTCATGTATATTCCACATTGAACAAGCTTTTAAAGCTTGGAATAAAAATGGGAATCCTCTCCGATGCCCCTGTCAAAGAAGCCTGGCTTAGGCTGGCATATCTTAACTTCCACCATATAGTCGATGCAGTCGTAACTTTTGATGAAACCGGGGTTAAAAAGCCGGATCCGGCTCCCTTTAAGATGATTTTGGAGAGGTTAAACGTAAACCCGCAGGAAGCCATAATGGTTGGCGATTGGGTTGAAAGGGATATTGTGGGAGCTGCCAAAATGGGCATGAAAACGGCTTTTGCCAAATACGGGGATACTTTTAATACCGAAAACCATAATGCGGATTTTCAACTAAATGACATAAGCGAGCTGATTGATATTATAGCTAAAGAAAATAGATTAGAAAATATTAATTAACCTCTTCATTTATAAAGAGTTCCTGAATTTGCTAATATAAAGAGTATTAATTATCTTTATTTAAGTCGATTAAGATTCCAATGAAAGAACTTTCAATAAAGAAGCTTTACTATTCCATCAGCGAAGTCAGCAAAATTACCGAAGTCGAACAGTATGTTTTAAGATACTGGGAAACCGAATTCGAGCAGCTCAATCCTCAAAAAAACCGTGCGGGAAACAGGATTTATACCAATAAAGATATACAATTAATTCTGCATATAAAGACTTTGCTTAGGGAAAAGAAGTACACTATAGAAGGAGCAAAAAAAATTCTGAAGGATTATGTACCCGACGGAGCAACAGGCCAAACCTCCTTGCATTCTGCCGGTGATAATTCATCCGGTGAAAATAAAAAAGATAAGCCGTCCTTGAAAAAGGATCTTGAAGAAATTAAGGGTATTTTAGAGTTTTTGAACAGTAAACTGTGAACGGTGTACAGTAAACGGTAGCCAGATTACTGTTTACCGTTAACTGTTTACCTGACTTCGGAACGTGGCGCAGCCCGGTAGCGTACCTGAATGGGGTTCAGGTGGTCGTGGGTTCAAATCCCACCGTTCCGACAAAGAGGGATATTGTGGGGTATAAGGGTATAAGAGCTAGGGGGGTGTAGGTGGAGAGTATCTTAATCATTTTCTTAATCTTAATCTCCAGTTGAATTTATTTGGCGATTATTAGTAAACAGTTAACGGTTAGACCGGTCTCAATACTGCTTACCTTTCAATATTTACCATTCACTATTCACTGATTATCTGCTTCGAATATAGTGCAGGTCAGCAGCATACCTGAATGCTCAGGTTATCCTGGGTTCTTCCGCAAAACGGAATCCGCTTTGCGGGAAAATCCCGCCGTTCCAACAAAAATCTCAAAAATTACTTTGAGTTTTTTTTATCGACTCAAAAAACTAATCAGGAATTAATCCGAATAATCCGGATTTTGCGCACTATCACCTATTTCAATACCATTTATTCTATTATTAAGTGCTTCACATAAATCAATTGAAAGAATAATAAATTCCCATAATTAAAAAGATCACAAAATCAAAAAGAGGAAACAATATGAACAATCAAAATTTTTCCATTAGCATTTTGGTAGATCAATCGCCGGCTGAAGTTTTTAAAGCTATCAATAATCCTCGTGCTTGGTGGAGCGAAGAAATACTTGGAAACACTAACCAAATTAATGATGAGTGGACATATCATTTTAAAGACAGTCATCGCTGTAAAATGAAAATAATTGAAATGATTCCCGACAAAAAAGTAGTCTGGTTGGTTGAGGACAACTACTTTAACTTCACCAAAGATAAAAGCGAATGGATAGGCAATAAAATTAATTTTGAAATTTTCAAACAAGACAATAAAACAAAATTGATTTTCACCCAAATCGGATTAGTTCCGAACTATGAGTGTTATAATGTTTGCCGTGACGCATGGACAGGATTTATTCAAAAGAGTTTAAAAAGTTTAATAACTACAGGTAAAGGAGAACTCAAATGGTACGAACACTCTTAATATTAAAAAGCGATATAATCAACTGCTTTCACTTAATCTTGCAGCACTTCTTTAACATTCTCCGAATTCAAAAAATTTCTCTTAAGATCTTCATTTAATTTTTCTATAATTTTTTTCAGTATCTCCCGGGCTTTATTTCTATAAATATTCATTTCGAAATTCTTCCCGTTATCCTGCAGGAACCTGCCGAAATCCTTATAAAGCTTCCATTGAAAGGTTTTGTGTCCTACAGATTCAGCCAGCTCGATGGCTATTAAAAATAATTTTCTTATCTCATCATAATCTTCGGTGCCGGCTTTTACTTTTGCCTGGTTCCATAAAGTTTCAATAATCAGATCTTTAGCATTTATTTTTTTTGCATACTTAAGTCCAAGATTGGAGTAATAAAGAGCCTTCTCATGGTTTCCGCTCGAGTTGAAGAGTTCGCTGAGCGAGATGTAAGCCCTTGTTTCATACCATACTATTCCGGAGCTTTTAGAGAGCTCGAGTGCTTCCTCAAAGTAGCTCTGCGCCTGCTCAATATCCCTTAGAAGAAAGTAATCCTCTCCCAAATCGCGGATATTGTCGCACATTGCTCCCTTATTTTGATGTTGCTTTGCAAGAATAAGTGATCTCATATGAAATTCTAAGGCTCTTTCAATATCATTAACTTCCCTGTAAATATCGCCGATTACATTCAAGGTTCCGGGTATTTTGCCGATATCTCCTATATTCTTTTTAATGTTCAAAGCCTCAAATGAACTGCTCAAGGCGTTTTCATATTCGCCTAATTTCCAATATACAAGCCCGAGGAAATTAAGTGTTGTAGACAATCCTAAATTATCCCCGATAGATCGCTGAATTCCGATTGCATGATTAAAATACTCTAAAGCAGAAGGATAAACCCCCATATGCCAATACGCAAAGCCCATATTGCTGAAGCTTATAGAGAGACTTTTTGAATCGGATAGTTCTTTTGCAATATCCAATGCCTCTTTAGAAAGATCTATAGCGGAATTATACTCTCCCTTGGCTGAATGAATTACGGCGAGATTATTCAGGCAATTCATCAGCTCCGAATGATTTTCTATATCTTGGGAGATTTGTATTGCTTTTTTACAATAATCGAATGCTTCTTTGATCTTGCCCTGGATCCTGGAAACTTCGGAAACTTTTCTTAAAGCCTTGCTTTCTTCGGCTTTATTATCCGAGTCTTCAGCCAGTTCTAAAAAGTGCTGAAATTTTTCGACAGCTTTCTCGGTGGCGCCGGTAAGAAGGTATATATCACCAAGCCCTTCTTCAACATTCATAATCAATTCTAATTCCTCTGATTTTGCACCGGAAAGAATCTCACCGGCTTGATTGTAAAACTCCAGAGCGTTTTCAACCGCGTAAAGCTCCCTGGCCTTATTTCCAGCAAGAACAAGAAACGGCACCGCTTCCTCCGGATTCCCTGAAGCCAGCAGATGATGCGAGATTTTCGAAGCCAGTTCATTGTTGCTGCCGTATTTATTTTTTAAGTATTCAGCGATTAGCTTATGATATTCCTGGCGCAGCTCAAACAAAATATTTCTGTACAATACTTCTTTAATTAATACATGATCGAATTTATAGCGGTTTTTCTCGTGCCGTATTAAATGATGCTCTTTTTCGATTATGCTGAGGTTTTTAAGTAGGGTAATTTTGTCCATAACCAGGCAGGCCGTGAGAGGCTCGGCTTCAAAATCTTCTCCTTCACATGATGCTACTTCCAATATTTCTCTCAATTTAGAGTCAAGCCTGTCGATTCTCTGATGAATAACATCCTGAACCTTTGCAGTCAGCATCATTTCCTTATCCAGCCGAATTTGATTCTCAAGGCGCCCAATGCCTCCCTTGGTTTTAATTAACCTCTTATCCTTCATCAATTTAATCAGCTCGGAAATAAATAGAGGATTGCCTTCGGTATTTTGAAAAATATTTTCAACAAGCGCCGGATCGGCAGGAGAGTTCAGCATTTTTACAAGCAGAAGCTCCGTTTCCTCTTTGCTGAATCTTTGGAGAGAGATTAGTTCAGCCAATCCTTCGATCTTTAGCTGCCTGATCGTCTCAAGCAGGGGAGAGGCTTCGCTCTTTTCACCCTCCGAAATATATTCCGGAGGACGAAGAATCCCAATTAATAGTATCGGGAATCCGCTGCAGTTCCTAGCTATAAATGAAAACAAGCCTATAGTAGTTTTATCCGACCACTGGAGGTCGTCGATAATTATGACAAGCGGTTCTTCCAGGGAAATCA
>DATKLQ010000330.1:0-8557 GCA_035542335.1 Ignavibacteriaceae bacterium
TGATTTCCCCGGGTTTGCCGGTATTTTCATTTTTTATGCTGAAAACATTTGCAATAAAAGTTTTCATGGAGATTAATAAGCCGCTTGAATCCATTGACTCTTCATTAATGGTTTTTATTTTTAAGTTCCGGTAAATTGGGATTATATCGGCGGCAATTATCCCGTTCTTTCCCTCTGCATTGAACGAGATAGAATCTATTATTCCTGAAGAAACCTTGACCAAATCCGAAATAACCAGATGAGTATTTAATGCCGATGCATCCATTTTTGTCAACGAACCGGAATATTTAATATCCGTTCCTTCCGACAAAAGTGGAACTTTCAAATTCACTCTCATTAATCCGGCATCGGCCAATAATCCCGATGCATTTATTACTGCAGGAGAATTATAACCCTGCAATTCCGGCATGTTTGAAAGGTTAAATAATTGACCTTTTATTTTTGTAAAAGGAAGCCTTGAAGGCGCTTTTGAATAAGGCCAAAATTCCCGTATGATCAGTGAATCTATATTCAGATTTATTTTCCTGATATTCAATCCGATTGGAGCTTTTGATATTATTTCATTCGGCATTTCCGGATCAAAACCCGGTTCAATCGGCAGCCTCTTATTTGTCAATATATCGATGTATTCGGTTTTCAAATCGATATTTTTTATATCTACGGCATTATACCATATTAAATTTGATAAATTTATTCCGCTGCACTTGAGCTCCGGTACGGATACCTTCCATCTGTCCTTTCTGTATTTATCTCCTTTAAAGAATTCTGTATCCGGAAGAAGAGAATGAAATGAAAATGAATTTAAAATTAAACTTGAATCTTCAGTGGAAAATTTTGCCGATTTAATATTAAGCTTGTATTTTTTCCCGGGATAGAAGAAATTAATCTCCCCCAAATTCAGATGAATCTCGCTGCAGAACATAAATTTTAAGGAATCGTTTCTTTCTAGTGATTGAATGGAAAAATCTGCAATCCGCACATCCACTGAGCTTAAGTAATGCAGAAGAATGTTTTTTTTCTTATCTATTTTTTTAAATGATCCCCCCGTGATTTCAACCCTCTTTATTTTAAACGGTTTGATTCTGTCCGGAATTGATTTGTAAATAGACTTGTAAACCGGGCTTAAATTAGTCTTATTCTTTACGGGAGAATTGCTTTCTCCATTTTCTTTTTGCTTTAAAGAAAAGATTTCGAATTCGGGATTGAACAGCCGAAGCTCCAGTACATTTAAGCGGCTGCTGAATATTAAGCCGAATAGAGATATACCTTTTGCGTTGCTTTCCGGTATTAAAATGAGAGATGAGTCGATTGATCCCGCCGATGTATCATTCCATGTGTAAGAGATATTCGCCGCGGATAATGAATTAGTTAATAGATTATAGCTTATATGTTCAATATCTAAATGATAGTTTTTATCATTTGCATTTTTAATTAATCTCGGTTTTACAACATAATTAAGTATTGGATTTATAATCAGGTCAGACGATAAAAGCAGGCCCAGAACTATGGCAGCAATTATCGTTAAAACTCTGCAGGGTATGCATGCCCAGATTTTATTGGCAAAAGATCTCCATTTGAATTCTGTCTTCTCCAGTGTGTGCTCCTTTAAATTTTAAGCTAAACAAGGATGCAATTATAGGTTATCTTTTCCGGAGGCTTCATTATATTTATCACAATTTATGAGGATGACGATCGGTAAAAAATTCAAATCATATTTGCATGGTAAAATTCAATGAGATTTAAATCTCACGGAATCATTTTCTTTCTAAAAAATATTTTCTTTCCTCTTATTATTAAATAAATTAAGAATTAACCATTTATAAATACCGGTTTTAAAAATGTCTGAAGTTAATTTTTCATATGAGAGCAGATTAAAGAACGAGAAATTTATAGCAGAAAAGCTTTGGGAGAGTGAAGAGAGCCTTCGGGTGCTGATGAACTCGAATCCCGAAGCAGTTTTTATTCTGGATACCTCGGGAAATTTTATTGCTGCTAATGAAAAAACGGCTTTGCGTTTCGGAAAGCCTGTCGAAGAGCTTATAGGGACGAATGTATTTTCATACCTTACGCCTGAGCTTGCAGTAAAAAGAAAAGATAAAGTGGACGAAGTAATCTCTGCAGGGAAGCCTGTAAGGTTTGAAGATACCCGCAACGGGAGATATTACGATAACTATCTCCATCCCGTTTTCGATTCGGAAGGAAATATTATTCGAATAGCTGTTTGGGTAGTCGATTTCACGGAAAGGAAGCTTGCAGTCGATGCATTGAAATCAAGCGAGGAAAAATTTAGGGAGCTTGCCGAAAACATTCCCGAAATTTTCTGGATCAGGAAAGAAGATGAAATGCTTTATGTCAGCCCGGCTTATGAAATAATCTGCGGAAAAAGCTGCGAAAGCCTTTACAAAGAGCCTAACTCATTTTTGCAATCAATCCATCCCGAAGATATCGGAAGAGTAATGAACAGCTTTATGTCCGAGCAGTATTTAAAGGACGGACTGTTCGATGAGGAATTCAGGATTATCCGGTCAGACGGAATTGTTAAATGGATCTGGTCGAAAACTTTTCCTGTTTTTAAGGATGGCGCAATCGTGCATACGGTGGGCATCGCGGAAGATATTTCCCTGAGGAAAGAATATGAAGAAAAAATCCGCCGGGCGCTGGTCAGAGAGAAAGAATTGAACGATCTGAAATCAAGATTTGTATCGATGGTTTCCCATGAATTCCGTACGCCGCTTGGGCTTATCCTTTCTTCGGCGGAATTGCTCCAGAATTACGGCTACAAGTGGAGTGATCAAAAAAGGAACGAGCAGTTTGAAAAAATTAAAAAAGCTGTAGATAATCTTACCGGGCTTATGAATGATATAATTATTTTGAGCCAGGAAGAGACCGGATCGATAAAAATTTCCCTTTGCGAGATTCATATAGCCGGTTTTCTTCATGAGATTATTGATGAGGTTACGGGGAGTTCGAATAATAACTCCGCGGTTCATTTCCTGTATAATGAGGATCCTGTAATAATTATTTCAGATAAAAAGCTGCTCCGTCAAATATTTTTAAACTTGATCGGTAATGCAGTAAAATTTACTCCCCCCGGGAAGAATATCTATTTGAATTTAAGTTTTGATGCAGAACCCGGTATTTCTGCCGGAGATTCCAACCGGCCGAAAAAATTCAAAGTTGAGATAAAAGATGAAGGGATAGGAATTCCCGGTGAAGATCTCGATAAAATTTTCGAGCCTTTCAACCGGGCTAAAAATGCCGATGAAATAAGAGGAAGCGGTTTAGGCCTTTCTATCGTAAAACGGGCGGTAGATCTCCTTCATGGAGAAATTACTGTTGAAAGCAAATTAAACGAAGGTACTGCATTTAGTGTAATTCTTCCTGTAAATCAGCTTAAGTAAATTTGAAATATTAGGAGGTCCATTGCTAATGGAGAAAATTTTAATAATAGAAGACGATATCTTATATATTGAAAATATTAAAATTCTCCTGGAGGAAGAAGGATTTGAAGTTCTTTCTGCCGCAAACGGATTTGACGGAATCGATGAAGCAAAGAACAATATTCCCGGTTTAATAATATGTGATATAATGCTTCCCGACATTGACGGGTACTCGGTTCTTGTAGAATTGAGAAAGAGGGAAAAAACTAAGTTGATTCCATTCATTTTCCTGACCGCAAAAGCCGAGATGACCGATCTTCGAAGGGGAATGAACCTCGGTGCCGACGATTATCTAACTAAACCTTTTCATGCCGAAGATCTTCTCACTGCAGTAAAAACAAGGCTTGAAAAAGCAAGTGCAGTATCTGAGGCAGCTAAAAATAAATTTTCGGATGCCGCCGATAAGAAAAAATATACCGTAGATGATTACTTGTTTGTTCCTACGAAAAACAATTACGAAGTGATCCCGGTAATTAATGTTGTATGTATTGTTTCCGAAGGCGTTTATACGAATCTTTTCAGCATTAACGGCAAGAAAGTCCTTGTAAGAAAATTGCTGAAAGAATGGGAAGAAACTTTACCCGAAGCATTGTTTCTGCGTATCCATAAATCTTTCCTGATAAATGTCAAGCATATCAAGAAAGTGGAAAAGTGGTTTAACGGGGCTCTTCGTCTTTATTTAAATTATTACGGAGATCCTTTGATTGTCAGCCGGAGGTACGCTGCAGGCTTGAAAAAAAGTATTTAGTATAGCGTGAAGATATGACAGATTTTTAAAATCTGTCATATCTACAATAGCTTACTGCACCGAAGGCTTACATACCAAATACATTTTACCTGTAGGCTGAACGACGCCTCCCTTAGGCTCAAGGGTAACCGCAAATGCATTTATGGACTTGCGTCTTACTTCGGCTAAATATTCTATTTTGTAAAAATTATTTCTTTCTTTTCAACATCGAACACGCCGGCGCAAGCCTAAATCTTTCTATCTAGTCCTTTTTGTCAATCTCTTTCCTCTCCTCTTATTACAGCTAATAACCTGATATTACAATTTTATTCATTTCCGAAGAATTAAAAAGCATTTTTGGAAAAACAGAGAAAAATTTTTCTAACCTATAAATAATGAAAAACATTCTGATTTTAGAAAACGGCAGGATTATCAAAAATATGATCGGCAAATTGAGTGAAAGTAAAAATTATAAAATCCTTAATCCTTCCCCTCAATCCGGGTATTTGGAAGAATCAAGAATTCCTGACCTTGTAATTGCAGATTTGACGTCGATTAAAAATAAAAAAGTTGAAATGCTGATGAAATTAAAAAATGACGCAGTTATTTCCATGGTGCCTTTCTTATTAATTATTTCGGAAGATAAAGAAAAGAATAACCTGCTTCCGCTTCAAAACTATTACCTGAACAAGCCGTTTACTGCCGGTAATTTATATTCTATAATCGATAAGATTTTCTTGAATGCGGAAGGGATTAGTCCATGGTAATTACCCGGAAATTTGTAATAAGAAGATCTTGAGTTTATTAAAAAAATGATGGTTTATATTTTCGAAAAAAATAAAATGCATGTTCTCTTTAAAAGATAAAAAAGAAATGAAAATGAAAATTGATAAGAAGATTGTTATACCGGTTATATTAGCCATTGTCATTTTATATGCGGTCATTGATCTTTTCGGACCATGGCACAGCAATGTTAAAGAATTTAATCCTAAAGAAATTGCCGGATTAGAAACAGAAATGTGGAAGGCATATTATCAAAAGGAAAGTTTTCATCTCTATCGATCTTTAGTTGAAATGTTAATTAAGCAGCAGGGATTCCCCTTCATCAGGGCGAACTATTACGCATATCTGGCAGCTAAGGCGGCATTGGTTTTCAAAGAGGGTAAAAACAGGCAGAACTATGAGCTCGCACTCCCGTACCTGGAAAAATATTTTAATGGAATAAAAGACATTGGACGGTTAAGCTGCAGACCGGAAAAAGTTGCCCGTCTCGAGCTTGAATGGTGGATCGTGCACAGGGAAAGGTTGACTTACGGAAAAGCTGCTTTAGTGAAAGCGATTGCTGAAGCTGCCGCCGCACTTTACAGCTTAAATTCTGAAAGCTTGACGGAATATGCTCAGCAAAGGGCAGAGGCAATGATTATCAGAGACGAACAAGCAGACAAAGACGGCGTTGATGAAAAAGAGTGGCAGGAAATAAATATTAAATTGATCCGTTCTTACCAGGCCCTGGAGAAGGTTATGAATCAAAAAAGTTTCAGCAGCTTATAATAAATTAACTTCAATATTTCTTTAATAAAATCAAATGCTTTATTCAAAAACAAACATGAAAGGAGTTCGATATGGCTTATGTTTTGGTCAGACATAAAGTTTCAGATTATAAAAAGTGGAAACCAATTTATGACGGGCACGAAAGCACTAGGAAGAAGAGCGGCTCCAAAGGTGCACGGCTTTTTAGAGGAGCGGATGATCCCAACAAAGTAATAATTCTGATGGAATGGGATTCCTTCGAAAATGCTAAAAAATTTGCCGGTTCACAGGATCTTAAAGAAACTATGCAGAAAGCCGGTGTTTTAGAAATGCCCGATGTATTCTTTCTGGATGAAATTCAGAAAACCAATTCTTAAATAGATCGACTTATAATAACAAAAAATGATTGGAGGTACTATGTCGGTTCAGGATAATTTAAAAGTTGCACGGGGATTCTATGAAGAGTTCAACAAAAGAAACTTCAGCAATGTTCAAAAGACCGTGGATGATAAGGCCCAGTTACAGATTATTCCTTTAAATACAAAGTTTTCCGGTAAAGAGGGTTATCTTCAGCTGGCTCAGGGATGGGCAAATGCTTTCCCGGACGGACAATGTATAATTACAAATATAACCGCGGGCGAAGATGGGGTAGTCGTAGAATTTGCCGGGCGAGGCACACAAACCGGTACGTTTAGATCTCCCGACGGCGATATAATGCCCACCGGGAAATCCGTCGATATACCTTTCTGCGATGTATTTAAAATTAAAAACGGCAGAATAGTTTCTTATAATTCTTACTTCGATACTGCAACTATGCTGAAACAATTGGGATTAATTCCGGAATTGAAACATCAATAAATCCTTTTATTTGAATTAATAAAATAATAGATCATTAGAATTAACCTTAGGAGGTAATATGTCATTCGCAATTTATTTCAAACCGAAGTCCATGAATGCAAAACAATATGATGAGATAACCGGAAGACTTGAAAAAGCCGGATTGGAACACCCTAAAGGACGTATCTATCATGCTTGTTTCGGAGAAAAAAACAATTTGCAGGTACTTGATATTTGGGAATCCAAAGAAGATTTCAATAGCAGGTTCGGAGAAACTTTGATGCCTATTCTGAAGAAAGTCGGAGTCGATCCGGGGCAGCCGGAGATTCATGAAGTGCATAATAAAATTTTGGGAGAGTATAATTTGATACTCGCCAGGAGCATGTATGATAATTTCAATGCAAGAAAATTTGAGGAAGCTTCCGAAAACGTCTCCGAAAATGTTATTATACATAATGTTCCTCTGAATGTTCAGCTTCACGGGAAAGAAGGATTCTTACAGTTTATGAATTTCTGGGCAGCTGCTTTTCCCGATTCAAAGGTTGAAATAACCAGTCAGACAGCTTCAGGCGATAGGGTAATTACAGAATTTCACGGCAGAGGTACTCATAACGGAGTTCTGGAAACACCGATGGGTAAATTCGGGCCGACCGGGAAAAAGATCGATATACCTTTCTGTGAGATATTTACTATAAAGAACGGAAAGGTGGAAAACTCCCATTTATATTTCGATGTGGCAACGATTATGAACCAGTTGGAGCTTACTTTAGAAAAAGTCTGAAATAAAAAATAAATCTTCAGGGTTAGATGAAATAATTTTTCAATCTAACCTTGAGGGCTTATTATTTCAGCAGCAGCATTTTCCTGCAATCAGATTGCTTTCCGGCTACCAGCTTATAAATATAAACTCCGCTTGATAATCCTTTTGAATTTATTTTGATGCTGTGGCTGCCGAAAGTTTTAAAACCTTCATCTATTTTAATTACCTCCTGCCCAAGTAAATTGTAAACAATCAATTTCACATCTACAGATTCTTTAAGATGATATTTTATATTAGTTTCGGGATTAAACGGGTTTGGATAATTTTGTTCTAAAATAAAAGCATTAGGAACCGAGCTGTTTTTTATTTCGACATCTGAAATTCCGTTTTCATTATAAATTGAAATCCCTAGACCATTGCATGAAAACCATTTATTATCATTATGATCTAATCCAAAACTATAAATATCATTACCAAGTAATGGTGAATTGTCATAATTAAAGTTTGTCCAGGTTGTTCCATCAAATTTTACAATGCCTCCATTGGTGGATATCCATCTATTATTGTATTTATCAAATTTTACCTGGGTTACAAAGTTCGAGGGTGTATCTGAATTTTCAGACTGGTAAACAATCCAGTTTTGATTATCATATTTAGCTAAACCATTTAAAGTCGAAATCCAGATTTCATTATTCGGATCCACATTGATATCCAAAATATCGTTATACGGGAGGCCGGAATTGGCTGTATTGAAAAGCTTCCAATTAACACCGTCAAACTTCAGCAACCCGTACAATGGAGATCCAAACCATTTAATTGTTCCGTCAATTTTAAGGCACGATAAAGCTTTCCTGGGAATAATGCAGCCGATTGTATCATAAGTTTTCCAGCTGTAGCCGTCAAAGCTTACCGGCCCTACTGATGTTGCTAACCAGACTGTATTTTCTTCAGTTGAAAAATCGATCTGAGAAATGGCACATACAGGTAAGCCCGAGTTAAAAGGTCTATATTCCGTCCAATTATATCCGTCAAATTTTAAAAGACCGGAAATTGGCGGAGAACCGTCGGTAGGCCAATCTCCAATAATTGAAAACCACAAATTGCCGCTGTTATCTTCTGCAAAAGAACCGTAACTATAAGGTCCTAATGGATTTATTGTATCCTGCCAGATATAATTTTCCCATTTGTTTCCATCTATACTTATTAAGCTGTTATCAGAGCCGATCCAAATTTTCTTTTCCTTATCTTCCTCAATAAAATTTA
>DATKLQ010000331.1:0-3370 GCA_035542335.1 Ignavibacteriaceae bacterium
TTACAATTGAATGACCATTTAATGACTATGAATGACTACCAATGACATGCCCTTTTATTGAGGCATCAAAATAAACTTATTTTGGTTCTTTCTGATTGATTTTTCATCTGTCTTAATTTTCAGATATTTGCCATTCCGCCACATATTTGTCATATCCTTGTAATGATTACTCATAACATTTCCCGACTGTCCCGTGGTTAATACCAGGTAAAATTCATCAGGTTTCGAGAAGTCAAAAATAAATCTCATCGAAGGACCAAGTGTATTTTGAAAAGTTTCATGGTCAAACTGCGGATACTTACTGACACCTTTATTAAAAGGATATTCTGTATTAAACAATGTGGTGCCATCTCCTCCAATAGGATAAGGACCTATATTTATATATTCATCTATCCATTTTGATAAACCGCTGAAAGGATGTTTAAAAATTACCTGGTGAAGTCTTCCCCACTGCCATACTTTAATATCCTTTCCGAAAAGTTCTTCCAGTTCCGATAATGCATCAACAAGGCTTTTCCTTATAATTTGATCCTTAGTTTCTATTTCCGGTGTATTAACGTCATCAAACCAGCTTGAGCCCTGTTCTAAGATTTTTAATACGCTTCTATATGGGACATTCGCGACGAAGACAAACTCGTTAAAAAGATCATCGCCCAATTCATCCAAATAAATATTTTCCAGCAAATGCTTAAAAAAAACAGCATAAATTGTTGGAACCTGGCTGAATTCATTCATTTCATAATCCCATTTTTCGAAAAGCTCAAGGGAGAGCTTAAGATTCTTATCTGTAATTTTCTTTCCTTCGAATGAACTGAGTATGTACTTTGTTATTTCTTTTGCATATGGAGAAACAAAATCATTCTGATATTTCTTATAATCCTCAACCGAATTTTTCTTTTTTGAAGTTAGTAATTGTGTAATTCTTTCAATTCGGGATGAAGGTTCCCACAAATTAGATATATGATACTTAAATTCCTTAACTACTTTATTATTTGCAGTTGCGATATAATTAGCAGGCGGATTAAATAATTCAGGTAATTCATCGGATGGCACATAACCTTTCCAATCATATTTGCTTGTAGTTCCATCATAAATAAAAGTGGGATTGTTATTCTCCCTTAAAGGAAGTTTCCCGCCAAAAAGATAACCGATATTCCCGGCATTATCAGAGTAAACAAAATTCAAACCCGGGGTACCAAACAATTTAACTGCTGATCTGAAGTCGTTCCAATTCTTAGCTTTGTTTATCAGGTAAAAGGCATACGGCTCATCGCTGAAGTCATTTCCCACCCACCTCATGCTGATTGCAGGACCATTTTTCTTTTCCTTATAAAGAAATGAATATGGATGAATGTCAGATATTATCGGACCTCGATGCGTCTGCTTTATTTCCATAGTAACATCAAGTGTATCTTTAACTTTAATCTTTTCTGTATATGATGATATACTTTTCCATTCATTATCTAATAAATATTTACTTGCCTTGACAGGAGCATCTAACTTTTCCAGATAAAAATCGGCGTCGTCCATCATAATGTGTGTAACTGTCCAGGCAATGTTTTTGTTTTTGCCAATAACAAATAAGGGGATCCCCGGCAATGTAAAGCCCTCGGCATCCCAGTCACCCGCTCTGATAACTGCAGCATACCATCTGCCCGGAGCACTATAAGAAAGATGAGGATCATTAGCAATTATCGGCTTACCGCTTGAAGACATATTCCCGTTTACTACCCAGTTATTGGAACCAAGATGTGTTCCGGTATTGCCAATAAACTTTCTGAATGCTTTATCAGTTTCTATAAATGAGGTAGTTATCTTAGGATAATTTTTTAATTCGGGTGGAATGATGTATGGAGCATTCTCCGGGTAATCGGGAAGAATTTCCTTAACTTTTTCTTCACCCAGCTTCTGAATAAGATGTGTAAATGAAATATCCGTCCACCAGCTTATGTTAAGTTCCCATGACATCATCCGCGCAACTATGAGACTATGTTCCGGCTTCCATTCATAAGGATCATAACCCAGGGCATCAAACTCAATAGGATATTTTCCTTTAGCCTCTTTTATGTATAGATTAACTCCTTTTGAGTAGGCATTAAGCAGTTTTAATACATAAGGATCAATCCTTTTTAAATTTTTCTGTACAGTCCTTTTTATCCCGATAGTCAAAAACATTTTATCATAAGGAAGAGTTTTTTTACCAAAAATTTCACTTAGTCTTCCTTCACCTGCTCTCCTGATAATATCCATCTGGAAAAGTCTTTCCTGTGCATGAAGAAATCCCAATGCAAAGGCGGCATCCTCCTCCGATTTAGCAAATATGTAAGGAATAGCCATGCTGTCCCGGTAAATTTCAATCTCCCCTGAAATTCCCGGAGCAGACATTTCACCTTTGTATTCAGGTAAAGAGGAGATGAGCATTTTATAAAAAATAAATCCCCCAATTATAAATACAATTATAAATGATATGGACAGAGCAAGAGTAACCTTAAGCCAGCGGCGCATGATTAAATAAACTTTTTAGTTTAAATATAAGGATAAGTAAGATTGCAATCTCGGAAGAAGCATGAATGCATGTTTGCATGAGTGCATGAAACAAAATCATCCTGCAACCATGCAGTCATGTAACCATGTAGTCATGCATCCATGCAATCTTTTACGGTTTTAACACCATTAAAACTGCAGCAGCAACAGGAGTGATAAGTGCAATGAATCCCCAGAAATCCCACTCTTTTGCGAGCTTTTGATATTCATCCCATGTGAAATTTTGTTTGTCTTCGGCTAAGGCAGCAATCTTCCTTTGCAGAGGTGCAAGCTTAGCCATAAAAGCAATACCGGAGATTATAAACAAAATTATAGACCAGAGAATCCAGCCGGTAGATAATATCGGATAATGAACATGAATAGCCGCTCCTAATCCGAAAATTGTAATTCCAATAACTCCGGGCATAGTAAAAATTCTATCTGCTTTTATAATACCTCTGAATGCAAAAGCAATTTTATCCGGGTCTTTTGTTTTTTCGGCAAAATATTTCCAGAATAGTCCAACAGTAATATTACCCAGGAAACCAATTACAAAAATTATATGCAGAAGCTTTAGGATTAGATAAACCATATTTGTCCTCAGATTGTGTGGGTAAAGTTAATACGAGGGAAGGAAATTAACAATTAAAAATCCCGCAAACGGGATTTCGCTTCGCGATGATTTACAATTAATAATAGCTCAGGACAGGAATTGTTAATGTTTATTCGAAGTGGTTCGTTACAGGAGAGTTTAAAGAATGCGTAAATAATTTTATACTATAATCAAGAATTTCAAATTTCTGTACAAAGAATAACAATAGGATAGATTCAAATGCAAAAAACATTT
>DATKLQ010000332.1:0-4965 GCA_035542335.1 Ignavibacteriaceae bacterium
TTTACTGAAAAAAGAATTTTCATTATAACCGGGGCGGATTCGGGGATTGGAAAAGCAGCATGCAAATACCTGTCGCAGCTCGATATAACTTTAATAATGGTTGTCAGAAATCATGTGCGGGGAGAAAGAGCGCTCAGAGAAATTGAAAAAAATTCTAATGCCGATCTCCATTTATTTCTTGCCGATCTCTCCTCGCAGGAATCAATCCGTATTCTGGCAAAAAAAATTAGAGAGAAATTTAAAAAAATTGACGTCCTTATAAATAATGCCGGCGCGCGGTTTTCTAAACGACATTTAACTATTGACGGAATCGAAGCGACCTTTGCAGTAAACTACTTATCTAGATTTCTGCTGACAAATCTCCTGCTGGATTTATTGAAGGAAAGCAGCCATGCAAGGATAATAAATGTATCTGGAGAGTACCACCGTAAAGGAAAAATTCATTTTGATGATTTGGCCTTAAAAGAAAATTATACTTCTGCCGCAGCAAGTGCGCAGGCAAAATTGGCCGATATTTTATTTACGTATTCCTTGGCTGAGAAGCTTAAAAACACGGATATAACCGTAAACTGCCTGCATCCGGGAGCCGCAGCAACCAATATTGTTTATTCTGATCCCGATGCAGGGTTAGGAATTAAATTCTTGTACGCCTTTTCGTCGCTTTTTCTGAGCAGTCCCGAAAAAGGGGCGGAAACAATTATTTACCTGGCCGCAGATAAGAATGCAGCCGGCATAACCGGCAAATATTTTATTAATAAAAAACCAGTTGAATCATCCGAGGCTTCTCATGATAAAAAACTGGCAGAGAGGCTGTGGGAAGTAAGTGAAAAATTAATCCTGTCTGCGGAGGAACAGGAAAATCCGCTGCAGATAAGATGATTTAGTTTCAAATTATTTGAATTTATAATCAAAAGAATAACCAAAAAAAATAAAGGATTAAAAATGAAATCCATATTTCTAAGAAATCTTCTTCTAATTATCCTGCCTGCAATATTGTTGATTGGATGCGACGAATCATCCACTATAAACGATAATACCATTCACGGATCGGGCAGGATTGTTTCTCAGTTCAGAACGGTAGATGAATGTACCGGCATAAATGTTAAAGCGCTCGGCAATCTTTATTTAACACAGGATACGATTCAATCTGTTAGAATTGAGGCCGATGATAATGTTATTGATGATGTTATCAGCAGGAAAGAAGGCGAAATTCTTACAGTAGGTTTCGATGAAGGAAGCTATTCTGATATCACCTTAAACATTTATGTATCGATTAAAAATATCAATAGTCTTTCAATTAATGGCGCCGGTAAAATTATTACTCAGCAGCCTATCGACTGCGATGAATTGACATGCTTTATAAACGGAGCAGGCAGCATTAATCTTAAAGGCAGCGGCAATTACCTGAATTGCGGGATAAACGGCGCCGGAGATATAAACACTCGCGAACTTATCGTGGAAAAATGTAAGGCCGTCGTTAACGGAGCCGGAAGCTGCACCGTTTATGCATCGGAAGAAATTGATGCTTCCATAAATGGAACCGGCTCTATCATTTACTATGGAAATCCCGGGAATATTAAAACTTCGATTCTGGGAACAGGCCAAATAACCGGAAGATAATATATTTATCAATTTTAAGCTTTAAGGAAAGAACAGATTGAAAACATTTATTTTTATATTCTTGCTGGCAGCCGTTTCCTATTCCCAGGAATTTAAAATCTCAGGCATAATCCGTGATGCCGGCAGCGGCGAACCTTTACCTTATGCAAATATCTTAATTAAAGATCAATCAAAAGGAATAAACAGCGATCTCAAAGGGAATTATGAGCTTACCCTTTCACCGGGTAAATATGAGCTGCTTGTAAGCTATATAAGCTATAAATCGGAAACTTTACCGGTTGAAATAACAGACAGTGATTTGGAACTGAATGTCAATCTCGTTTCAACGGATATTCTTCTCCAGGAAGTTTCCGTTTATGCGGCTACTGATAAAAGCAGCGCGGTAAGCAGCATTTCTATGCAAAGCAGGGAGATGGAGGAAATTTCGTCTGTTTTCCCGGATGTTTTCCGCTCAATACAAGCGCTTCCCGGAGTTAGTGTTAATAATGAATTCTCAGCAAAGTATAATGTACGCGGCGGGAACTACGATGAAAACCTTGTGCTCGTAAACGGCACGCAGGTGTATGAACCGTTTCATATTAAGGAAGCAGAGAACGCAAGCGTCGGCATCTTTAACATGGATATGATGAAGAAGGTAAATATTATTACCGGCGGATTCAGTGCGGAGTATGGTGATCGCCTCAGCTCGGTGCTGAATATCGAATACAGGGAAGGAAATAAAGAAAGGTACTCCGGGGCTGTTTCATTAAGCCTTTCCAACTTCGACGGGTTATTCGAAGGTCCACTTACTTCAAAAGGATCTTTTATACTCGGTATAAGAAAAAGCTACTTGGAGTATATAATCTCGATGATTGATTACGATGAACCTGTTAAGCCTTCATTTTATGATGTCCAGGGAGTAGTAACTTATAACCTGTCCGATATCAATAAACTGCAATTTAAATTCATACATGCCGGCGATGATTTTAAGCTTTTCCCGGGTTTAACAACAAGCGCTTTCAGCAGTTCCTATAATTCCGCTCAAGGCAGGGTTAACCAGTCAATTAATATAAATGAGTTCGAAGACGACAAGGCTAACTACTACAGCAATTTATTTGATCTCCAAAGCACTGCTTTTATTTCAAATGACTTATTGCTTAGTGCTTCCCTCTCTTATTACTGGCAGATTGACAGGGAGGATTTTTACTATTCGGAATTGTACAGAAACGACTTTACGGTAGGAGATTATCCCGGGCTGTCATTCTTCCATAATTCATTGTATGAAGACATTTATGATAATGAATTAAGAATAAGAACATTGGAACCTAAAATTTCTTTGGATATAAAGTTAAATCCATATTATGATATAAAAACGGGATTCAGCTATCTTAATATCAATTATAACCAGGAATTAATTGATAAAACCGCACAGGATCAAAAATGGAACTATACAAATTTCCCGGATACTTCTTCGTTATATACAAATAATGAATCAAATATTTTCCCGCAGAACATCGATGCTAATTCCTACAAGCTGGCCGGGTACATGGAAAATATCGTTCAGGTGAGCGATCGTTTTATTATTAATGCCGGCGGAAGATTTGATTATTTTGATTTCAATAAAGATCTTACATTCAGCCCCCGGCTGAGCGCTTCCTTTAAATTTGATGATGATATAAATCTCCGTGCAGCATGGGGTCATTATTATCAATCACCTATTTACAGGCAGCTTGCATATTCAACTCCTTCGGATACAAATACCCAGTCTCAAAAAGCCGTGCATTACATATTAAGCTTGGAAAAAAATTTTTCGTTCAATAATAGTATTCTTACATTAAAAGCGGAAGGATATTATAAGAAATACAGCGATTTGATTTCAACAACCGGACATCCGGGAGGAAGAATTTATTATTCCAGGAAGAACGATTCAAAAGGATTTGCAGAAGGAATTGATTTATATGCTACTTTCAAATTGCCGTCGTACTACGGATGGATCAGCTACGGATTATTAACTGCGAAAGAAGATCTGCTTACCGATTCCCTCGGGGAATATCCCAGGTTTACCGACCAAACACATACAATATCCTTTGTCAATGATTTTGATTTGGGAAAACAATGGACATTGAATATACGCTTCAATTACGGGAGCGGTTTTGCATATACCCCGCGTGTTCTTCGGTTTGATCTTCAAAGTAATAGAAATATATGGGTAGACGGAGAGAAAAATTCGGATCATCTTCCTCCATATAAAAGAATTGATTTGCGCGTTGCCAAGGAATTTGAATTATTCGGCCTGCAGACAAATCTTTTTCTTGATGTGAGCAACCTGTTCAACTTTAAAAATATATACGGCTACAATTATAGGTACGACGGAAATGGAAACCCCTACCGCGAAGAAGTCGAACTTTGGCCGATCATTCCTTCTTTAGGTTTGACAGTTAAACTATGAAGAATAAAAAAATTCTAATGAGTGTTTGATTTATTATTTCAATAAGGGCTATAGAAGTGAGTAAAATGAAAGCATTTATATTTTTCCTGCTTATCTCCATTCAGTCATATGCCCAAGAGATTTTATCCTACAACCTGGATATTAAAATAGATGTGAAGCCAAAAACGATACTGGTCAAAGGATTTATAGATATGGATTTTAAAGATAAAGACAGCATTACATTTGCACTCTGGAAAAATTCTTCAATTAATGAAATCAGCGGCAAAGATGCGGAAATAAAATATGAGTTCGATACTGCATCTCCTCCCCCTATGTATATGCCTAACGCAGGAAATCTGATTATAAGTAAAGCTAAAGGAAGCCGAGGCAATCAGTCGATCCTTTTTAATTACAAAATTGATGCAGGCCTGATCAATGGATGGGCTAAATCGTTTACCGAAGACTGGATAGAATTAAATATGTATTCCGCTTGGTTCCCTGTTTACTTCGGGGATTGCACATCAAAAATAATCATTCATATAGATGAGGGATATAATGTAACCGGTTCGGGAATAATATCAAAGAAGAAAGATTATTGGGAAATGCTTAAGCCCTGGAAAAGCTTCGACAACGTAATAATCGCTTCCAAAAATCTTAAATCGAAAATAATTAATGAAAATTCCGCTTATATTCAGACAGTTTACAGCAGCTCAGGTTTTTCCGATTTTGACGCTGATTCCGTAATTATTGAGTGCGGATATGTCCTGAACTTGTTTGAAAAACTTTTCGGCAAGGCGGACACCACCTATTTAAAATTTGTAATCGCGCCTTTCGAACAAGGCGGAGGATATTCTCGCAAAAATTTTGTCAGGATGGGAACTAAAAATTTTGATGACTATACCAGGAACGGAATTGCCCACGAGATTGCTCATTTCTGG